>NZ_JAAGPL010000157.1:0-13109 GCF_017104785.1 Burkholderia sp. Ac-20353
GAAAAAAACAACACGGTCGTGCTCGACGACCCGTGCTACTTCAATTTCCAGGCGCTGCTGCGCGCGCACCGGGCGCGGATCGTCAGCGTGCCGTACACGCCGAACGGCCCCGACCTCGCGCGCTTCGAGCAGACGCTGATCGAGCATCGGCCGCGCCTCTACATCACCAACGCAGCGCTGCACAACCCGACCGGCGCGACGCTCGCGCCGCCCGTCGCGCACCGGCTGCTGACGCTTGCGGCGGAACACGGGCTGCTGATCGTCGAGGACGACATCTTCGCGGACTTCGAGAGCACGCCCGCGCCGCGCCTCGCGGCGTTCGACGGGCTCGCGCGCGTGCTGTCGATCGGCAGTTTCTCGAAGACGCTGTCGGCGGCGATGCGCTGCGGCTACATCGCCGCACGCGCCGAGTGGATCGAACCGCTGGTCGACCTCAAGCTCGCGACGTCGTTCGGCAATGCGCAGCTCACGGCGAATGTCGTGCATCGCCTCCTGATCGACGGGACCTACCGCAGACACATGGACGGCTTGCGCGCGCGGCTCGCGGACGCGATGGGCGAGACGATCCGGCGGCTGACGCGCACCGGGCTCGGGATCTGGACGGAGCCGCGCGGCGGGCTGTTCGTATGGGCGGAATTGCCGGACCGGCTCGACGCTGCACGGGTCGCGCGTCACGCACTCGACGAAGATGTCGTGTTCGCGCCGGGCAACGTGTTCAGCGCATCGCACAGTGCGACGTCGTTCCTGCGTTTCAACGTGTCGCGCTGCAAGGGTCCGGCCGTGTTCGACGCGCTGGCGCGGGCGATGGACGCCGCGCGGCGCGACGAACGTGCAATGGCAGCACCGGCCGACGCGCGCGCGCCGGCGCGGGGCTCATGACACCTCCCCCGCGTGCGCCTGCGCCCGCACGTCGGCCAACGACACGTCGACCAGCAGCCGCCCCGTATCGAACACCGTCTCGAGCGCGTCGTCCCATTCGCTTTCGACCGCGCGGTCGCCCCATGCCACCGGCAGCGTCGCGGTCCGGTATTCGCCGGTGCGCCGGTTGCGCAGCAGCGTCAGGCGCCCCTTCTTCGACCGCTTGCCCGCGTCGGTGACGGGATCCTTGCAGACGTCGTGCCACACGCCCGCGCGGCGAATGGCCGAGCATTTCATCGCGAAGCGCTGCGTGTCGCGGTTCACCCGCTGCAGCAGTGCGCCACCCATCCCGAACACGACGTTGCCGGCCGCGTAGCCCGCGTCGTCGAGCGCGGACAGGATCGCTTCGATCGACGTCTCGTCGACGCCATCGCCCTGGATCACGCGCACGTGCTTCAGCACGCGCCGGCCCTTGCCATTCAGCGTCGAGCCGAACGACGCGTCGAGCGCACGCACGGTCTGCAGCACGATCGCCATCGGGTCGCCCGAATCGGGCCGCACGACGAGCGTCGCGCCCGAGTCGATCACGGCCTGCTTCAGCTCGCCGCCCCACATGTCGAGCGCCGCGAACAGATCGTAGGAATCCGATACGACCGAGACGATCGCGCCCGGCAGCCCGAAGCGGCGCAGCATGTTGCGGTACGCATCGGCTTCGCCGTCGCGCCCCCACGACGTGATCGTGCTGTGTTCGGCCGCCGGCACCGAATACGCGGCCATCGGCTCGCGATAGAAGCGGTTTGCGGCGAGCACGCCGAGCACCGTGTCCGAACCCATGAAGCTGACGAGGTGCGCCGCGCCGCCGATCGCCGCCGATTCCGCGCTCGACACGCCGCGCGCGCCGAAGTCGTGCAGCTTGAACGGCAGTTGCGTGAGGTCGTCGTCGGTCTTCTCGAGGAAGCGGCGGATCGTCTGCCGCAGGTGCCAGCTTTGCGTCGCGACCGTCACCGGATACCACACGCGCAGCAGCATCGTCTCCAGGTACGACGCGAGCCAGAACACCTGCGGGTCGTCGCATTCGACGGTCATCAGCACGTTGTGCGTCGGCACGACCGAGCCTTCGGGCACCGCGCGGATCTTCACCGGCAGGTAGCCGTCATAGCGCTCGACGATGTAGCGCCAGCCGGCTTCGTTGAACGGCTCGCCGTGCACGGAGAACAAGTCGCGCGCGTCGTCGATCATCGCGTGCGTGATCGGCTTGCACAGATATTCCTTCAGCAGCATCTGCAGGCCGAAGAACACCGTGCGGTCGTAGCGGCCGCCGCGCGATTCGACGTACGAGAACATCGCGGTCGCGTCGGCCGGATATTGCAGGAAGTGGGATGCCTTGTACGAATCCGTGTTGAGGATCGGGTTGGCGAGTACCGCGGCAAGGCCGCCGAGATCGTTTTGCATGGCTAGAGCTCCTCTAGGCCGTTGAGATGCCGCCGCGTCTGTCGCGGCGGACCGGAATGCGGGGAATCAGTGGATCACAGCTTCCCCAGGAAGTGATAGGCGATGTCGAAGTGATCCTCGAACATCACGCTGCGCATCTGCGCGAATTCGTTGAGTGGCACCCAGCGCGCCTTGTCGGCGTCGTCGCTGCCCTTCACGCGCGGCAGCTCGCCGGTCGGGAAACTGAACAGGCACGCATGCGTGATCGTGCGGCCGCGCAGCGAGCGGGTCGGATGATCGAACACCTGGCGATCCTTCAGCGAGCCGCGCAGCACGGGCTCCGGCAGCTTCAGGCCGGTTTCCTCGCGCAACTCGCGGATGCACGCGGTGTCGAGCCGTTCGTCCTGGTTCACGAAGCCGCCCGGCAGCGCCCACAGGCCGCGGCCCGGTTCGCTGCGCCGGCGCACGAGCAGGATGTGGCCCGAGTGCACGACGACCGCATCGACGGTCACGAACGTGACCGGATACGGCGCGGTGGCCCACGCCTTGCGATACGCGGCGATGAACTCGGCCTCGGCCTTCAGCTGCGCGAATTCCGGCTGTGTGCGGAAGCGTTCGAGCCAGCCGAACACGGGCTCGGGCACGGCCCACTGCACGAAGCTGTTCGGGCGTTCCGCGAAATACTGGTCGCGGATTTCGGTGGCGGAGATGTCTTCCGTCGCATCGGCCTCGACCAGTTCCCATTGCGGGAACATCCGCAGGTAATACGACGAAGCGTCCTTCTCGTGGCCGATCAGCCCGATCTTCTTCTGCGCGACGTCGCCGAGCGCGGACGCAACGGCATCCTGCACCCAGCGCACCCAGTCACCGTCGTTGTACGTCGAGTCCTGCACCGGCACAATCGTCAAGCGGTCGCGCTCGGACGCGTCGAGCAGCGAAGCCAACATCTGGCGGCGCTCGTCGAACGAGAACGGATCCTTGATGGTACGGGGCTTGTCGGTCGACCCGATCAGCACGCAGACGCGCTCGGCCCGGCTCAGTGCCGATTTCAGCACGTTCAGGTGGCCACGATGCGGAGGCTGGAAACGACCAATGAAGACAAGCGCATCGAAGCGCCTGGTGTGTTGCGTACTCATGAGGCTCCCTCAAGAGATTGAAACGCTTCGGGTCTGTCCCGAAGGCATGGAATGGATCGTAGAAGAATTCGCGGGATGCGTCAATCGAGCGCACACTCCACTTGACGCGCGGCTCATGCGTTGACGCGCGGTTCATACGCCGCCGCGTCTTTTACACGTCGCTTTCACCCGCTTCGACGCGTGCGGTTTTGTCATTGCCGGGTCGCCTGCTGCCGCTATAATCGCCGCACATTCCGACTGCTGGATGCAGGCCGACGGCACCGCGCCGATATGTCGAGCGCAGCCGCAACCCAACGACAACAAGAATGAACCGAACCGTCCAACGCCTTCGCCCGTTCGCAGGCGCCGCCGCGCGCGCAATCGCCTGTGCGGCGCTGCTCGGCGCACCGCTCGCGCTGCACGCCGCAGACACCGCGCCGGCCGCCGGTGCAAACGTCGCAAGCGCGCACGCTCCGTACATCGTGGTCGACACCGGCCACACGCCTGCCCATCCCGGCTCGACCGGCGCAAGCGGTCGCGTCGAATACCTGTACAACCTCGATCTGTCGGGCGCGATCGCCAAACGGCTGACCGCCGACGGCGACCGCGTGCTGCGCACGTCCGCGGACGGCCGCGAGATCAAGCTCGACCAGCGCTCGACGCAGGCGCCCGATGCCGACCTGTTCGTGTCGATCCATCACGATTCGATGCAGCAGCAATTCATCGACGCTGGCCGGCAGCGCGAATTCCATGGTTTCGCGGTGTTCGTGTCGGAGCGCAATCCGCATTACGAACAGAGCCTGCGCTGCGCGAAGGCGATCGCCGGGAAGCTCATCGCAGCAGGCGAGACGCCGTCGCTCTATCACGCACAACCGATCCGCGGAGAAAACCGTCCACTGATCGACGCGCACCTCGGCATCCACCGTTTCGACGATCTCGTCGTGCTGCGCACCGCGCCGATTCCGGCCGTGCTCGTCGAAGCCGGCGTGATCGTCAACCCCGACGAGGAGAAGCGGCTCGCGCAGCCCGAGACGATCCAGCGCCTGTCCGCCGCGATCGCGGGCGGCATCGAGGCGTGCACCGCGTCCGAATGACGACGCGGCGCATTTGCGTCACCGGTTTTTACCCAGCCAGAGGAGCATCAACATGAAAAAGAATCTGCTCGCCGCATCCTGCGCACTGTTCGCGCTTGCCGTTCCGTTCGCCGCGCACGCGTCAGGCTGCGCGAAGCCGCACAGCGCATTCGACCAGGTGTATTGCAGCAGCACGCAGTTCTCGCAACTCGACCGCGAGCTGAACGATCAGTACGGCCGCCTGCGCAAGCAGTTGAGCGGCGACCAGCAGGCGTCGCTGAAGACAGGCCAGCTCGCGTGGCTGAAGCAGCGCGACGACAAATGCAGCTATACGCGCGACGACGGGTACTACGTGAACCTCGAATGCGCGATCGACATGACGCAGTCGCGCCTGTCGTTCCTGCGCGAGCGCGATCGCGAATGCTCGAGCACGGGTTGCGTGTCGTCGAAGATGGGGCAATAAGCGTTCTGTCGTCCCCTCGGGACCGGAATCCGCACACCGGCGATTCCGGTCTCCGTTCCGCGCTCCACGCGTACTGTCCAAGGCCAATGCGCACAGGCAGGCACTCAACGAGCATGAGTTGCCGGATGCTCCGATGCGTAGCCATCATTGAGCGTCGAAAGAAACGCCGCCACGTCGGCAATGTCTGCGTCACTCCACGCCGGCTGCTCGCCGCGCTTGCGTGTCAGAGGCTCGTCCGTCGTATCGACGTTGCTTCGCAGGTTCGCGGGCAAATCGTCGAACTTGACGACATGCCGATGCGCGTCGGACGAATACCACTTCTCCGGGTTCGTATCGCGCTGCACGTAGAATCTCAGCGCGCTCTTCAGTGTATGGAAACGCCCGTTGTGGAAGAACACCCGACGCGTTGCGACATTGCGCAATGACGGCGTCTTGAAAAGCCCGCAATTTGTCTTGTCGCTGGCCTGGTCCGTCCGGAGCGGGCCGCACAATCCCATGTCGAAGTAGTCCGGATTCGCATTGACGCGCAGTTCACGGTTGCGTGGCACGCCCAGCGCCTCGAACGTGAAGTCCGTCAGCAGCGGATGGGCGCCGTTCGCCCCCGGCTGGTCGAGGTGACACGACGCGCAGTTGCCGCGCGCGGGATCGTCGAACAGCCGTTTTCCGCGCAATTCCTGTGCAGTCAGCGTGGCCTTGCCGTCGAGGTACGCGTCGAATTTGCTCGAGTACGGATGAAAGCCCGGGTCCTCGAGTTCGAAGCGCTCGATCGCGACCATCGCCTGCGCGAACGCCTGCTTCGGATCGTCGAACACGTGCTCGCCGAACACGGCCCGGAAGCGCGCGGCATACGGCGCGCGCCGCAGTTTGGCTACCACGTCCTCGGGGCGCCTGTTCGCCATTTCGTTCGGATTGAGCAGCGGGAACGACGCCTGCTCATGCAAACGGTTGAAGCGCCCGTCCCAGCCGAACCCGCCCGCCGGTGCGTTGTCGGCGTCCGTCAAGCGCTCCGCCTGACTCGCGGCCATCGGATGCGACCAGATCGGAGTCCTGTTCAATACGTAGCGCAGGCTCGGCACTGCGCGGGTGCCCTGATGCTTCAGGTCGGCACCGCCCAACTGCGCAGCAAGGCCGTTCGGCGGCCCGTACGCATGCGACGGGCTGTGGCACGTCGCGCACGACATCTTGCCGGACGCCGACAAGGACGGATCGAAAAAGATCAGCTTGCCGAGCGCGGCCACGTCGCTCCCGGTGGCCGCGCCGGTCTGCGCGTGGGCGGATGCGATGCCGAGCCAGACCGTGACGGCCGCGGCGAGTGCGCCGCGAACCGGCCGCCGCAAGGTAAAGCGGGTCATCGTCGGGCGGCCTACAGACTGGTGAAGATATCCGTGCCGAAGCCCTGCAGGCCCGCCTGCCCCGCATAGCCGAGATGATCGAGCCCAAAGATATCCTCGACACTCTTCAGCAGCGAGTAATGGTTGTAGGCGACCGTCGACACCGTGCCCGGCTTGATGAACTTCGAGATCATCACCGCCCCGGTCTGATCGCCGCCGTAACTCTGCTTCGTCAGATTGATCGTCATCCCCTTGTACGTGAGCGACGACGTTTGCGGGAACGGTGCGAGATTCGGCCCCGGTTGCTGGCTGCAGCAGGTCGTGCCCGCGAACGTGAGATCCGTGACGCCGGGTGACGGCTGCGAGACGGTCGCGTAACTGCTTTCGTCGAAGTTGATGATCAGCAGGCCGTCCTGCTGGAACGCAGGCGACGACGTAATCATCGGCACCCACTTCTGCAGGAACGCATTGGCACTCGTCAGGCCGCCCGGCTGACCGTTCACGCACGGCGCGTCGTGACCGTCATTGCACAGGTTCGGCGTGATCAGGTTGAAATTCGCGGTGGTATCGATCGATTTCAGATCGTTTGCCAGATTAGTCAGATTGACGACGTTCTTCCCGCAATCGGGCGAGTCGATGATCGAATGGAAGTACATGAACGGATTGTGGCGCGTCGCGTACTGATCCCCCGCCGGCACCGTGGCGCTCGGCGCCTGCGCGGCCTGCGTGAGATCGGTCGTGTTCAGCGTCGGGTGGCCGCAGGTCCCCGCCTCGCGCGACGGATCGTTGCCCATGTCCTCCTCGTAACCCTTCCACGTGAAGCCGGCTGCCTTCAACTGGTCCGGCAGCGTCCTGACGCTCGCCGGATACACGCAGCCCGTGCCGATCGCCTGACCGTCGGGCGTCGTGCCGCTCAGCTTGAAATCCGAGTAGGTCGGACAGTCGTTGTCCGTTTCCTTCGTCGGCGACTGGCCGCTGATCATCGCGATGTAGTTGTCGAAACTCACGTGGCCCGTTCCGTAATACTGCTGCACGAACGCCCCTTGCGACGTCAGCGTGTGCGCCAGATACGGCGCCTTGGTGTTCGCGCCAAACGCGGTCGCGTAGTTTTCGTTTTCGAGCGTGATGACAAAGACATGGCGCACCTGCTGCAAACCGGTCGCCTGCACGGACGACGAACCGCACCCGGCGACGATGAACGCCAAAAGGGAACCCAGCGCTGCAACAAACGCCGCGCGCATCCAGTAACGACGAGACATGAAACTCCCGAACCTCATTGTGGAATGGAACGATCCGAAAGGACTTACCCGTTCGGATACTGCTGATTGATGAGCGTGAGCCGCAGCGCGGCCAACTGGGCCGACAGGTTGCTCAGCAAGTAAAGGTCACGCCGGCGGTTGGCCGGTTGCAGCGCCGTGGCGTCGTAAAGCGACGGCAACGTCAATCCCGCGGGCACGGCCGAATTCATCCCGGCCGCGTTCGACAGTTGCACCGCGAGCGACGCCTGGTCGCGATGGGTCACGACGCCCACGGTGCCCAGCGCGGCAGCCGAGCCGGCCTGCTTGACGACGGCGGCCGCAACGACGTCCGGCATCGGCACGGTGACCGTGCCGTTGGCGGCCACGACGGGCGGCGCCACCGACGTGACAGCGGCGCTCAATCGATATTTCGACGCCAGCACGTTGGCAACTTCCCACTGCGCATAAATCGGAGCGGATGTCTGTTGGTGAAGCTGGAAAACCGTATCGGCAATCTGTTCGTTCACGGGGCCGGGGGCCGGCATCGCGCCGGCACCCGCGGTCGACGGTGCGTTGCCGAAGCTGTAAGCCACGATCGCGCGAATCTGCCCGACGTCGACGGACGGCGGGGTCCACGAGAAGAACACGTTGAACAGATAGCCGGTTTCCGTGTTCGCGATCGACGGGTCGTTCAGCTCCGTGGTCAGCTTGCCCAGCATCTGGTGTTGAAGTTCGGCATCCGAAGCAGGAACGGTATCGGCGAAAGCAGGCTTACTCAAGGCGCCCAGGGCCGCGAATGCGGGTACGGATGCCAGAAAATGGCGGCGTGTTTGCATGATGGTGAGTCGCGTGAGTTTGGGCAGGTGCATCAGCCGTGCGGATAAGCCTGGCTCGTGAGAATCGTCGATTTCATGATCATCTGCGAATACATGTCGTGAACGAGATAGAGGCTGCGGTTGCGCGTCCAGGGCTGGCCGGACTGCGGATCGTAGAGCGTCGGGAGCGGGACCTCTTTGGCCCCGAAGGCCTTCATGCCGACCAGCTGCGATATCTCGATGCAGCGCTTCACATGGTCGCGGTGTGCTACCACTGAAACGTTACCCATTGCCGCCGCCCCACCCGCTCGAGCAAGCGCCGCACCTGCCACGCCAGCGGTGCTCAGGTACACGATGGTGCCGTCGCTTGCGATGACCGGCTCGATCGAGGTCAGCACGCTGGAACCCATCTGATACTTCGACAGCAGAAAGCGGGCGATCTCCCACTGCGCGAAAACCCGGACAGGCTTCAGCTGATAGATCCTGTAAACGGCATCGGCCAGTGCCTCATTGACGGGGCCCGGGTCCGGCAATGCTGCCTGATTGACGCCCGTGCTGGACGTGTTTCCGCTTGCCGCGTTCGGGCGGTTGCCGAAGCTGTACGCGACGATCGCGTTGATCTGGACCGCCGGAATGAGCGGGTAATCCCAGGTGAATCCGACGTCCATCATCGCGGGTTCGATCGCATTCGCGGTCGCGGCATCACCGAGTTGCGCGGTCAGCTTTCCGACCATTTGCGCCTGAAGTTCGCCGTCGCTGACAGGAATCGGGGTCGCGCTAATGTCATCTCCGCCGCAGGCGCTCAGTACCGACGTGGCTGCCATCGCCGAGCCTGCAGCAAGAAAATTCCTTCGCGGGAGAGCGGGTGAGTTTCTGTTCATAAGTAGTACAAAATTAAATCGGGATTGAAAGTGCATTGCACGTAAGGGTCAAGCCCGCCAAGCGGGCTGCCTGCCGGACGACACCGACCGCGTTATTTCAACAGCAAAGCTGCGCTGACGGCAGCAGCCTTCAACCCGCTTACGACGCAGGTGGCGGAGAGCAAGCCTGCGCGGGCAAGATTTAAACAAACATGTATGTTTAATTTATGACAGGTGTTGCGCTCGCCGTGGCGCCGGGTTCGCGCGTGTGTAGTTCACGTACAATCACGCCCATGCGAACACAAGCCGAGCGAAGTACGTCCACAAGGGAGCTGCTGATCAAGGCAGCCATTGCGTTGCTGAACGAGCAAGGCTACGCGGCCTTTGGAGAAGCGCGGGTATGTGAACTGGCTGGTGTCAGCCGGGGTGCGCTGCGTTATCACTTTCCAGGCGGGCGTTACGACCTGCTGCCTGCCGTCGTGGCATATCTGATCGACTACGAAGCGACGTGGCTGGAAGCGCTCGGCCCCATGTCGGCCACGGTCCGGTTTCACTTGTTGCTGCACACCGTGCTGCGGCGCGGCCGGCGCCACCCGCCTCTGGCCATGTTCGAAATCTGGATGGCGGCGCGCGGCGACGCCCGCTTGAGCGAAGGCATCGAACCGCTACTCGCCGCAGTGCCAAAGCGCGTATATGGCATGGAGCCGCACGATCACGCCGACCCTGAACTCCTGGCCTTGCAGATGTTGCTGCAGGGCCTGGCGGTGCAATGTTCCGGCGCTCACTACGATCGCGACCAGGCAGCCAGGGCTGTCGAATGCCTGTTGAACAAATTGACGCCGCCCAAAGAATTGCCTGAATTGCTGGTGCGTATCGAGTCGCTATAAGCCACGCGCCGGACGCTTCACAGAAACCACCGATACTCCCGCGCGTTGATCTCGTTCATGAAGTCGAGTTGCTCCTGCCGCTTGTTCTCGCAGTAGACCATCACGAACTCGCTGCCGAGCCCTTCGCGCACGGCCGGATGATCCTGCATCGCGGCGACCGCCGACAGCATGTCCTTCGGAAAATCGATGCCGCTGCCGCGATCGTCGTTGAGCGGCGCGATCGGTTCCTTGCCCGCCTCGAGTCCGTATTCCATCCCCGTCAGGATCGCGGCCAGCACGAGATACGGATTCGCGTCCGCACTCGCGAGGCGATGCTCGATCCGCAGGTTGCGCGCGTCCGATTCGGGAATCCGGATGCACGCGTCGCGATCCTCGAAGCCCCAGCTCGCGCGGCTCGCCGCGTTCACCATCGACCCGTAGCGCCGGAACGCGTTGTGATTCGGCGCGAACACCGGCATGCAGTGCGGCAGCAGCGCGAGGCAGCCCGCCACTGCGTGGCGCAGCGGACGCTGCCCGTCCGCCGCGAGCAGGTTGCGCCCCGCTTCGTCGTACAGGCTCACGTGCACGTGCATCCCGCTGCCCGGCGCATGCAGGTACGGCTTGCCCATGAAGCTCGCACGATAGCCGTGCCTGAGCGCGACGCCACGCGTGCTGCGGCAGAACAGTGCCGACCAGTCGGCCGCGCGCAGCCCGTCGTCGGTGTGGCCGAAGTTGATCTCGAACTGACCGGGCCCGAGCTCGGCGGTGATCACCGTCGCATCGACGCCCTGCTCGCACGCGGCTTCGACCATCTCGTGCAGCACGTCGGAGAACCGCGACAGCCGTTCGATATGCATGTTCGGCTGATCGTCGCGGTCGTCGCTCAGGCGGTCGCGCGGGTATTGCGGCAGGCCATCCTCGAGCTGCGCGCCGAACAGGTAGAACTCGAGCTCGAACGCGACGACCGGGCGGATCCCGCGCCGCGCGAGGCGCTGCAGCACGCGCGCGAGCACCTCGCGCGGTTCGAACTCGATCGGCGCGTCGGTGCCGTCGGAGCTGATCAGCATCTGCGCGAGCGGCTGGCTTTCCCAGCGCACGGGCTTCAGCGTGCCGGGAATCAGCCGGCGCGGCGCGTCCGGGTCGCCGTCGTTGAAGCAGTAGTCGCCGATCTTGTAGAGGCCGCCTTGCGTGCCGAGCAGCACGCAGTTCTGCGGCAGCTTCAGCAGCGACCCGGACGCGACCTTCTCGAGCGCGTCGATCGGATAGCGCTTGCCGTAGAAATGACCGGGCAGATCCAGGCAGATCAGGTCGACATAACGGATCTCGGGGTGCGTCTGGCGAAATGCCCGGACTTCATCGACCAGCGCGGAAACGACGTCAGCCATGTTTGATCCTTCTTTTCGAGTGTGACGATGCCGCATTGCGGCGAACCGGAACGGACGGCATGCGCCGTCATGCAATCCCGTCGATCAGTACTGCAGACAACATGCAGCGGACGCGAGCACGGGCGCGGCCCGCGCGTCAACCGCAGTAAAACCTCAGGTAAACACCCAGATGACCCGGGTCGGCGCGTCCGTCAGGTTCGCATAGCGGAACCGCCGGTGCGCGGGGAGCTGAAATGCATCGTTCGGGCCGAGCGTCACCGGCGTGTCGTCGCCGTCGAGCCAGATCGTCAGCTCGCCCTCGAGCACGAAGCCGCCCTGCTCGTCGCTGTCGTCGACGGGCCGATCGCCGCTGCTCGCACCCGGCGCGAGATGGCTCTCGAGGATCGAGAAGCGTGCGCGCATGCTCGGCGACACGAGTATGTCGGTGATGCCCGCCGCGTAGTACACGGTGCGCCGTTCGTCGGGCCGCGTGACCCATGGCACGGAGCGCGGCTTGCTCAGGCTGTAGAAATACGTGGTCGGCACGCCGAGCGCCTCGCCGATCGCGGTCAGGTCCGCGACGGTCGGCCGCGACAGGCCGCGCTCCACCTGCGACAGGAAGCCGACCGAGCGGCCGATCCTGTCGGCCAGATCGTTCAGCGTGACTTTGCGGTGCTTGCGCAGATCGCGGATCAGGATCGCCAGGCTCTCGATCTCTTCCTGTTCGTTCATGGTGCGTTCCAGAAGTGGGTTGCGTGTCAGACGGTATCGCGCAAACGGTACCAGGCCTTGCCGATCGCTTCCAGCGGCGCGGCGAGCCGGTCGCCGCCCGGGAAGCGCGGGTTGCGGATCCGCTGGTACAGCGTCAGCAGCCGGTCGTCGCCGAGCACCGCGTCCGCGACCGCGCGCGCGGCCGCGAGCGTCGGCAGCACGCCGTGGCCCGAAAAGCCCTGCAGCCAGTAGCGCTGCCCGTGGCGGCCGACGTCCGGCGTGCGGCGCATGCTGATGTCGATGTGCCCGCCCCACGCATAGTCGAGCGGCACGCCGCGCAATTGCGGGAACACGCGTTCGAGCGGCGGCCGCGTCGCCGCCGCGATGTCCGCCGGAATGCCGCCGAGATATGTGCAGCCGCCGCCGAACAGCAGCCGGTTGTCGGGGCTCACGCGGAAGTAGTCGGGCACGAACTGGTTGTCGATCACGCAGCTGTTCTGCGGCAGCAGCGCGCGCGCGACGTCGGGATCGAGCGGCGCGGTCGCGACCTGGTAGGTGCCGACCGGCAGCAGCCGGCGCGCGAGGTGCGGATCGAGCCGGTCGACGTACGCATTGCACGCGAGCACCAGCACATCCGCGCGCACCTCGCCGCCGGCCGTGCGTGCGATGTAGCCGCCGGGCGTCTCGCGATAGTCGAGCACGCGGCTCTGCTCGAAGATCTGGCCGCCAGCGCGCTCGATCGTCTGTGCAACGCCGAGCGCGAGCTTCAGCGGATTCAGGTGGCCGGCCTCGGGATCGTAGAGCGCGGCGAGATAGCGCGCGCTGCCGATCCAGTCGCCCATTTCGGCGTGCGGAATCACGCGCAGCCGCTCGTAGCCCCAGCGCTCGGCCGCCTCGTCGCGCGCCTGCGCGAGCATCGCGACGCGGCGCGGCCGCACGGCCGCCCACAGGCTGAGATCGGAAGAGCGTCGCGTAGGGGAAGAA
>NZ_JAAGPL010000158.1:0-20103 GCF_017104785.1 Burkholderia sp. Ac-20353
CGCTTCGGCGCGCAGACGGTGCTCGACGGCGTCGAGCTGGCGGTCGCGGCCGGCGAGCGTCACGCGTTGATCGGGCCGAACGGCGCGGGCAAGTCGACGCTGTTCAACGTGATCGCGGGGGCCGTCCGGCCGACGCGCGGGCGTGTCGTGCTGCACGGCGTCGAGCTGCGCGGACGCGGGCCCGTCGCCGCGAGCCGGCTCGGCATCGGCCGCAGCTTCCAGCAGACGAGCGCGTTTGCGCGCCTCACGGTATTTGACAACCTGCGCTGCGCGGCGCTGCATGCGCCGGCCGAACGGCGGCGCTGGTGGAACCGCGTGTGCGAATCCGCGTCGGTCGACCGCGCGGCCGCGCAGGTGCTGCACGACGTCGGCCTCGATGCGTATCGCGACACGCCGGCGGCCGCACTCGGCTACGCGGAGCAGCGCGCGCTCGATCTCGCGATCGCGCTCGCGAGCGGTGCGCGCACGCTGCTGCTCGACGAGCCGACGGCCGGCATGAATCGCGCGCAGGCCGCGCGGATGATCGAGCTGATTCGCACGACGACGCGGGGCCGCACGGTGCTGATGATCGAGCACGACATGGACACGGTGTTCGGCTTCGCGGAACGGATCACGGTGCTCGTGCGTGGGGCAGTGGTCGCGACCGGTGCGCCGGACGCGATCCGCGCCGATCCGGCCGTGCGCGCAGCCTATCTCGGCGACGGCTTCGCATGAGCGCGCTGCTCGAGCTCCGCGGCCTGCGCGCGTGGTACGGGATGCAGCCCGTGCTCGATGGCGTCGACCTCGCGCTGGCGCCGGGCGAGACGCTTGCGCTGATCGGGCGCAACGGGTCGGGGCGCTCGACGCTCGCGAAGGCGGTGATGGGGCTCGTGCGCACGGGCGGATCGGTGCGGATCGCGGGCATCGAATGCGCGGGCGCGCGGACCTTCGAGATCGCGCGGCGCGGTGTCGCGTATGTTGCCGAGAGCCGCGACGTGTTTCCGCTGCTGAGCGTGCGCGACAACCTGCTGCTCGGATTGCGCCGGGTTCGCGGCGCGGCGGCGCGCGCCGAGTTCGACCGGCTGCTCGCGCGCTTTCCGTTGCTCGCCGCGCGCGCGGACGTGAAGGCCGGCCGCCTGTCGGGCGGCGAGCAGCAGGTGCTCGCGCTGGTGCGCGCGCTCGCGGGCGGGCCGCGCGTGCTGATCGTCGACGAGCCCGCAGAAGGGCTC
Organism: Burkholderia sp. Ac-20353; assembly: GCF_017104785.1. Lineage (NCBI taxonomy): Bacteria > Pseudomonadati > Pseudomonadota > Betaproteobacteria > Burkholderiales > Burkholderiaceae > Burkholderia > Burkholderia sp. Ac-20353. Next base: position 1,209 of record NZ_JAAGPL010000158.1, read on the forward strand.
GCGCCGCTCGCGGTCGACGAGATCGGCGCGTGTCTTGCGGCACTGCAGGCGGACGGCGTCGCGATCGTGCTGATCGAACAGCGGCTGCAGCTCGCGCCGCGGCTGACGCGGCGGGTCGCGGTGATGGGGCGCGGCAGGATCGTGTACGACGGCGAGCTTGACGGGCTGCGCGGGGAAGTGGTCGATATGTGGCTGAGCGCGGGCTGAGTGCGAGCTGATCGGGGTCTGACGGCTTGCGCCCGACGATTGTTCGTCCGGTCCCGCAACTCAATTCGTCCCGAGCGCCTTTATCGACATCGACGGAGCGCTTAGATTTTCGTCATCGCCGGCTGCCTGCTACGCCAGGGCAGCCGGTCCGATTCATCATGCGATATGAATTGAGGATGGAAATCATGAGCAAGCTTGCAGGCAAGGTAGCAGTGGTGACGGGCGGTTCCAAGGGTATCGGGGCCGCAATTGCAAAGGCCCTGGCCGCCGAAGGCGCGTCGGTCGTCGTCAACTATGCGAGCAGCAAGGCCGGTGCTGATGCGGTCGTGAGCGCGATCGACGCGGCGGGCGGCAACGCGGTCGCGGTCGGCGGCGACGTATCGAAGGCAGCGGACGCGCAGCACATCATCGACACGGCCGTCGAAACGTACGGACACCTCGATATCCTCGTCAACAATTCCGGCATCTACGAATTCGCGCCGGTCGAAGCGATCACGGAAGAGCATTTCCGCAAGCAATTCGACACGAACGTGCTCGGCGTGCTGTTGACGACGCAGGCGGCCGTGAAGCATCTCGGCGACGGCGCGAGCATCATCAACATCAGCTCGGTGGTGACCACGATCACGCCGCCGGCAAGCGCGGTCTACAGCGGCACGAAGGGCGCAGTGGACGCGATCACCGGCGTGCTCGCGCGCGAACTCGGCCCGCGCAAGATCCGCGTGAACGCGATCAACCCGGGCGTGGTCGTGACCGAGGGCACGCACAGCGCGGGGATCGTCGGCTCCGAACTCGAAGCGTCCGCGCTCAGTCAGACGCCGCTGGGCCGCGTGGGCCAGCCGGACGACATCGCGTCGATTGCCGTCTTTCTCGCATCGGACGACGCGCGCTGGATGACGGGCGAACTCGTTCGCGCGAGCGGCGGCATGCGCTGAGCCGACAGGCAGGTTCGCCGGCGCCTACGCGATCCGCATCAGGCTGGCCGAGCCGACGTACCACCGGATGCTCTCGACGGCGAGTTCGTGATTGCGAACGGAATCGAGTCCGGCGATCGTCATCGCGCCGGCCAGTTCGGTGGCCGCGACGCGTAGCGGCACGCCGCCGCCTTCCAGCGCGTAATCGTCGCCGGACAGCCCTTCGGAGCGTAGCGACAGTCCGTCGCGCGCGAACGCGATGCCCACTTCGAGCGAGCTCCTGCCGAACCGGAACACCGTGTTCTGCTTGCGCCGGATCGTTTCGCAATCCTCCGCGCCGCTGCCGTCGAGCGCGCAGTAGAACAGCGGCGCGCGGGCGGACACGACGCTCACCGCGACGGCCAGGCCGCGGCGCGACGCGATGTTGATGGCGATGTCGCCGAGCCGGCGCGCGGCATCGGCGTTCAAGCACGGCAGCATCGTGCTCGACGCCTGCTGCTCGAACGTCTCGTCATCGATGCGGAAGAATCGCCTCATCTTTACCTCCTGTCACGACAACTCATGCCCGCCAGGCCGGCCGCACACGGCCGGTCCTGCGCGCCACGCGCAACGACCCGATCGCGCCGCGGCGAGGTCAGCCACCGGCCGGCGCATCGAGCATCCACTCGTGGGCCGGATCGTTCTTGAACGCCCATGCGCGGCTCGGGCCGGCCATCACGTTCAGGTAGTACAGGTTGTAGCCGTGCGGCGCGACGACCGGATGGTAGCCGCGCGGCACCATCACGACGTCGTGGTTCTCGACCACGCATGCTTCGTCGAGGCTGCGGTCGTCGGTATAGACGCGCTGGAACGCGAAACCCTGCGGCGGATCGATCCGGTGATAGTAGGTTTCCTCGAGCACGGTTTCGTCGGGCGCGGCGTCGCGGTCGTGCTTGTGCGGCGGATAGCTGCTCGAATGGCTGGCCGGCGTGATCACCTCGACGACGAGCAGCCGGTCGGCCGCCGGGTTGTCGCCCATCAGGATGTCGCACACGTAGCGCGTGTTGGTGCCTTTGCCGCGCACCATCCGGCGCATGTGTTCGCCGTCGAGACGGCGCACCGTCTTGTCGCCGCTCACGTACGGCGCGGTGCACAGCGCGACTTCTGCGTCGCGCGTTGCGACCAGCGTGGCGGTCTTGCCGCCCGGCACGTACAGCGCGTCCGGCGATACGTCTTCGAAAACGCTGTCGCGCTTGCCGAGCGCATCGTAGGTTGCGCCTTCGACTTCCGCGCGCAGCGTGCCGGTGAGCACGACCACGCACAGCTCGCGCGAGCCGGTGTCGACGGTTTCGCTGTCGCCGGCCTTCAGGCGCAGCACGCGAAAGCCGACGTGCTTCCAGCCGGCCGACTCAGGCGTGACGTTGCAGATTTCGCGGTCGGGCGACGCCTTGACCAGCAGGGGAGAGATCGTCATGGAAGAGGCTCCGCAATTCGGGGGCAGGGGGCTCAGGCGCTCAGCTTGTCGACGATCGCGCGCAGCGTGTCGTAACCCTTCTTCGCGTACGGATAGCTCGGCGCGACGGCGGGATCCTGCTCGGCCTCGACCACCAGCCAGCCTTCGTAGTTCGCTTCCTTGAGCGCGCGCAGTGTTGCCTCGTAATCGAGCGCGCCGTCGCCGGGCACGGTGAAGGTGCCGTTGATCACGCCGTTCAGGAAGCTCCAGCCGTCGTTGCGCGCCTGCGTGACGACCTGCGCCCGCACGTCCTTGCAATGCACATGGACGACGCGCGCGACGTGCTTCTTCAGGAGTGCGACCGGGTCGGCGGCGCCGCCGAAGTACGCATGGCCCGTGTCGAACAGCAGGAACACCTTTGCCGGATCGGTAAGGGCCATCAGGCGGTCGACGTCGTCGGGCGACTCGACGTACGCGCCCATGTGGTGGTGATACGCGAGTTTGATCCCGTAGGTCGACAGCAGATGCGCGCCGAACGCGTTCAGGCGCGCCGCGTAGCGCTGCCACGATTCGTCGTCGATGAAGCGCGGCCGCTTCGCGACGGGCGTGTCGATGTTGCCCTGGATCGTGCCCGCGCACTCGCCGTACACGACCACCTTCACGTCGTTGTACTGCAGCTTCGCCATATGCGCGTGGCAGCGCTCGATCTCGGCGGCGACCGCCTGCGCGTCACTGATGCCGGGCGGGACTTCCGCGAGAAAGCCCGAGTACCAGCCCGACACGCAGACGAGGCCGTATTCGGCGAGCTTGGCTTTCAGCGCGGGGCCGGTCTTCGGAAACTTGTTGCCGAGCTCGAAACCGGCATAGCCGATTTCCGCGCCTTCCTTCAGCGCCGTTTCGAGCGGCGTTTCGCCGCCGAGGGACGGCAGGTCGTCGTTCATCCACGACAGGGGATTGATGCCGATGCGAACGTTCCAGCTCATGAATCTTTCCTTGGTTCGGGTGATGGGACGCGGTGCAGGCAGGCGCGCGGCGCCTGCCGGTCAGCGCCGCTGTCGGGTCTTCTCGTCGAGATAGTCGCGATGCGCGCGCTCGACGTCGGGCCGCGCGGACACCTGCGGCACCGCGACCTCCCACCATGCGCCGCCGTCGTCGGTCGTGCGATGGTGCGTCGTGTCGATCACGAGCACCTGGCTCGTCGTTGCCGCACGCGCACGGCGCAGCTCGCGGCGCATTTCAGCGACGTCGCGCACGTGCACGGCTTCGGCGCCCATCGCGCGCGCGTGCATCGCGAAGTCGATCGTCGAGCGCGCGCCGCCTTCCGGAACGCAGTCGTCGAGCATGTTGTTGAAGCTCGCGCCGCCGCACTTCAGCTGCAGGCGCTCGATGCAGCCGTAGCCGCGGTTGTCGAGGATCACGACGATGATCTTGCGGCCGAGCATCACCGACGTCGCGAGTTCGGCGTTGAGCATCATGTACGAGCCGTCGCCGACCATCACGATCACTTCGCGCTCCGGCCGCGCGAGCTTCGCGCCGAGGCCGCCCGCGACTTCGTAGCCCATGCACGAATACGCGTAATCCATGTGGTAGTTGCCGGGCAGGCCGCTGCGCCACAGCTTGTGCAGCTCGGCCGGCAGCGTGCCGGCCGCGCACACGACGAGGTCGTTGCGGGCGCTGTCGACGCCCGCGTCGGCGGCCGACTCGCGCACCGCGCCGATCACCTCGGCGTCGTACGGCAGCGTGTCGTACGGCAGCGTGTCGTTCGGCACATGGTTCGTCAGTTCGGTCACGCGGGCCACCCACGCGGCGGCGTGGTCGCGGCAGGTTGCGGTCCACGCGGAGTCGGCGCGCCAGCCGGCGAGCGCGGCGGACACCTGGCCGAGCCCGGTGCGCGCATCCGCGACGAGCTGCTGGCCGCGCTTCTTGCCCGCGTCAAATGGCTGCACGTTCAGGCTCAGCAGCTTCGCATGGCCGAACAGCGCGTGCGAGCCGGTCGTGAAGTCCTGCAGCCGCGTGCCGACCGCGAAAACGACGTCGCATTGCGCGGCCGCGCGGTTCGCGGCGGGCGAGCCTGTCACGCCGATCGAGCCGAGGTTCAACGGGTGGTCCCACGCGAGGCTGCCCTTGCCGGCCTGCGATTCGGCGACCGGCACGCCATGCGTGTCGGCGAACGCGCGCAGCGCGTCCCACGCGTGGCTGTACAGCACGCCGCCGCCGGCGACGATCAGCGGCTTTTTCGCGGACTTCAGCAGGTCGATCGCATCGGCCAGCTCGACGGCGTCGGCCGGCGGGCGGCGCATCCGGATCAGTGGCGGTGCGAAGAAATCCTCGGGCCAGTCATACGCGAAGGTCTGCACGTCCTGCGGCAGCGCAACGCACACGGGCCCGCACTGCGCGGGGTCGGTCATTACCTGGATCGCGCGCGGCAGCGCGACCAGCAATTGCTCGGGCGACGTGATCCGGTCGAAGTAGCGCGTGACCGGGCGGAAGCAGTCGTTCGCGCTGACGTCGCCCTGCTCGAAGCTCTCGACCTGTTGCAGCACGGGGTCGGGCTGGCGCGACACGAACACGTCGCCCGGCAGCAGCAGCAGCGGCAGCCGCGCGACGTGCGCGAGCGCGGCCGACGTCAGCATGTTGGTCGCACCGGGGCCGATGCTCGACGTCACGGCCATCATCCGCTGGCGGAAGTTCGCTTTCGCGAACGCGACCGCCGCGTTGGCCATCCCTTGCTCGTTGTGTGCGCGCAAGGTCGGCAGCCGGTCCTGTTCGGCCTGCAGCGCCTCGCCGAGCCCGGCCACGTTGCCGTGGCCGAAGATCGCGAACACGCCGCCGCAGTACGGCAGGATTTCGGTGCGGCCGTCCGGCTGGACCACTTCGGCGCGCAGCGCAGCCAGGTAACGCACGAGCGCCTGGCTGACAGTCAGTCTCACGGTTGTTGTCATCGTCTCTGTCGATCTCGTTTGTCGTGACGTCGTGATGCCGGCGCTCAGGCCGTGGGCCGCGCGAGTGCGCGCCGGCCCAGCCACGCGTCGACCAGTTGCGCGAAATTGCCGGCCACCTCGTCGATGAACGCCTGGTCGCCGACGTCGCCGCCGAGCCACTTCAGCGACGCGTCCGCCCACAGCGTGCGCCCGACCATGAAGCCCTTGACGATCGGGTTGGTCGCGAAGCGGAAGCTGTCGACCAGGTATTGCAGCGGCTGGTTCAGCCCGAGGATCACCGCGCCTCGGCAATGCGGGTCGCGCTCGGCGATCAGTGCCTCGAGCCGTGTCCAGCCATCGGCGCTCATCGGCGCGAGCTTCCACCATTCGGGCCTGACGCCGAGGTTGTAGAAGCGTGCGACCGTGCGCAGCACCGCGTCGTCCTCGGTGCCGGCCGGCGTCACCGCGCGCGGCGGGATGATTTCCAGCAGCAGTTCGTTGCCGCTCTCGCGGGTCGCTTCCCACAGTTCGAGCACGCGCTGCTCCTGCGCGACGCGCAGGTCGACCGCGTCGTCGGGGTGATAGTGCACGAGACACTTGACGACCTGTTCCGTCGGCCAGTGGGTGAGGGTGGAACCGACCGAGCGCGTGTCGTCGAAGCGCAGCGGCCGGGAGCCCGGCAGTTCGACCGGCCGGCCGACCCACCAGCCGCGCCCGGTCGCGGACGCGAGCGCGTCGCTGCCGTACGCGCCGCCGTCGATCAGCACGCCGACATGGCCCTGGATCCCGCGGTCGCGCTCGACTTGCTCGGCGGCACGCACCAGCAGCCGCTTGAGCGCCTTGATCCGCGCTTCGTCGGCGCCGGCCTGCACGGCGAGGTCGTAGAACTGGCTGCGGTGGTCGAACGCCATCACGCACAGATCGTTCCAGTCGCGGCGCGCGACGCTCACGCGGTGCAGGTGCGCGAGCTCGCGATCCGCATCGACCACCGGATTTCGGCTGCCGTTGAACCAGTGCTCCAGCTCCGCGGGCGTCGGCATCGCGGCCGAGCATGCATGACGCGACACGACGATCGCGCCGCACGCATTCGCGGTGCGCGTGGCGTCGGCCCAGTCGCGGCCGCGCAGCAGCCCGGACAGCAGGCCCGACAGGAACGCGTCGCCTGCGCCGAGCACGTTGAGCACTTCGACACGCTCGCCGGCAAAGGTCGGCGCGTCGTCGATGCGCTCGGGAATCGCGCTGTCGATCACGCAGCAGCCGAGCGCGCCGCGCTTGACGACCAGCACCGCATCGGTGGTGCGGCGGACCGCGCGCAGCGACGCGATCAGGTCGTGCGGCACGCCGCCCGCGATCAGGAATTCCTCCTCGGTGCCGACCAGCAGGTCGAACTCGCCGAGCACCTGCTGCAGTTGCCGCGACACGTGCTCGTCCGCGACGTAGCGGTTCTCGCCGGCGCCGCGGCCGGTCAGGCCCCACAACACGGGGCGATAGTCGATGTCGAGGATCCGCACGACGCCGTGGCGGCGCGCATAGTCGAGCGCCGTCAGCGACGCCTCGCGCGTGGCCGGCGTGGACAGGTGCGTGCCCGTGATCGCCAGCGCGCGGCAGCCGGCGATGAAGTCCTCGCGGATCTCGTCGGCGCGCACGGCCATGTCGGCGCAGTTCTCGCGCACGAACAGCAGCGGAAACGTGTCGCGGTCCTTCAGCCCGAGCAGCACCAGCGCGGTGAGGCGCTCGGGGTCGGTCTGCAACTGGCTCGTATCGCAGCCTTCGCGCTCGAGCGTCTCGCGCAGGAAGCGGCCCATCTGCTCGTCGCCGACGCGCGAGATCATCGCGGTCTTCAGGCCCAGTCGCGCGACGCCGAACGCGACGTTGCCCGACGAGCCGCCCAGATACATCTGGAAGGTGCGCGCGTCTTCGAGACGGCTACCGTACTGCTGTGCATAAAGGTCCACGGCCACCCGGCCGAGACAGGCCAGATCGATGGGGCGACCACTCGGAAAGTTCAACAGGCTCATATCACTCGTCACGCTCGCGGCCGGCGTCTGACCTTGCCGGCAGGTTGAGGACAGGGCGGGCGGATCGTCTTTCCCGACGCTGGCCAGACGCTGGCGTCTGGCGCGAAGGAGATCCGCCCTCCGGGGATTCGGGGCTACGGACGAAGTCTAGTGTTTTTGGAAATTCAGTTCCCTAGGTGAAATCACGTAGAAAAATATTTCCAAAAAATAGTCGGCGTGCTCTACAGTTTCGTCCTGAAGCTTCGGTCCGTATCGGACTCGGTCTGGTGGTGCATCGCGCACCACTTTCCGCCACAGAGATGAAGGAGACAGATTGATCATGAAAACCAAGCTGATGGCTGCCGCTGCCGCCGCGATCCTCGCGATGCCGCTCGCCCATGCCGAGAAGATCGGGGTGACGATGGCGTCCTTCGACGACACGTTCCTGACCATCCTGCGCAACGGCATCGGCGATGCCGCGAAGAAGGACGGCGCCGGCGTGCAGATCGAGGATGCCGGCAACGACGTCGGCAAGCAGCTCAGTCAGGTGCAGAACATGATCGCGCAGAAGGTCGACGCGATCATCGTGAACCCGGTCGACACCGATGCGACGCCGAAGATCACGAAGATGGTCACTGCGGCGAAGATCCCGCTCGTCTACGTGAACCGCAAGCCGGTCGATTTCGAGAAGCTGCCGGCCGGCGTCGCGGTCGTCGCGTCGGACGAGAAGCAGTCGGGCACGCTGCAGGCGCGCCAGGTGTGCAAGCTGCTCGGCGGCAAGGGCGACATCCTGGTGCTGATGGGCGAGCTGTCCAACGAATCGGCGCGCGCCCGCACCAAGGACATCGAGGACGTGATCGCGACGAAGGAATGCTCGGGCATGAAGATCGTCGACAAGCGCGAAGGCAAGTGGAGCCGCACGCAGGGCCAGGACATCACGATGAACTGGCTGAGCTCCGGCACGAAGTACGACGCGATCGTCTCCAACAACGACGAAATGGCGATCGGCGCGATCAACGCGCTGAAGGCCGCGCGCAAGTGGACGCCGAAGACGATCGTCGCGGGCATCGACGCGACGCCTGACGGGCTCGCGTCGATGAAGAGCGGCGAGCTGAAGGTGTCGGTGTTCCAGAACGCGGCCGGGCAGGGTTCGCAGGCGGTCGACGCCGCGCTCAAGCTCGCGAAGAAGCAGAAGGTGGACCGCTTCGTGAACGTGCCGTTCGAGCTCGTCACGCCCGACAACATGAGCCAGTACGCAAAGCATTGACCGGCCATCCGCTGCAGTGCGCGGGCCGGCGGCGACGCGGCCCGCGCGCGATTTTCGAGGAACGTTCATGTCCCCAGCCAAGATGATGGCCCGGCCGATGTCCAGCGACGACCCGCCGACCCAATCGTCGACCTCGTCGACCTCGTCCGCCCCCGACTGCCTGCTGGAAGTCCGCGGCGTGGGCAAATCCTTTCCCGGCGTCGTCGCGCTCGACGGCGTGCAGTTCCGCGTGCGGCGCGGCACCGTTCATGCGCTGATGGGCGAGAACGGCGCCGGCAAGTCGACGCTGATGAAGATCATCGCCGGCGTCTATACGCCGGACAAGGGCGAGATTCGCCTGAAAGGCGAGCCGGTCACGCTGAACGGCCCGCTCGACGCGCTCGACCGCGGCATCGCGATGATCCACCAGGAACTCAACCTGATGCCGTACATGACGGTCGCGGAGAACATCTGGATCCGCCGCGAACCGAAGAACCGCTTCGGGCTGATCGACCATGCGGCGCTGCGCAGCAAGACCGCGGCGCTGTTCGAGCGCCTGTCGATCGACGTCGACCCCGACGCCGAGGTGCGCACGCTGACGGTCGCGAGCCGCCAGATGGTCGAGATCGCGAAGGCGGTGTCGTTCGACTCGGACGTGCTGATCATGGACGAGCCGACGTCGGCGCTGACCGACAAGGAAGTCGTCCACCTGTTCCGCATCATTCGCCAGCTGCGCGAGCAGGGCAAGGGCATCGTCTACATCACGCACAAGATGAACGAGCTGTTCGAGATCGCCGACGAGTTCTCGGTGTTCCGCGACGGCAAGTACATCGGTACGCATGCATCGAGCGACGTCACGCGCGACGACATCATCCGGATGATGGTCGGGCGCGAGATCACGCAGATGTTCCCGAAGGAAGACGTGCCGATCGGCGACGTCGTGCTGTCGGTGAAGAACCTCGGTGTGAGCGGCGTGTTCCGCGACGTGAGCTTCGAGCTGCGCGCGGGCGAGATTCTCGGCGTCGCGGGCCTCGTCGGCTCGGGGCGCTCGAACGTCGCGGAGGCGCTGTTCGGCGTCGTGCCGGCGACTTCCGGCGAGATCCGTATCGACGGCAAGCCGGTGCGGATCGCGTCGCCCGAGCAGGCAATGAAGCACGGGATGGCGTTCCTCACCGAGGACCGCAAGGACACCGGCTGCTTCCTGAACCTCGACCTGCTCGCGAACATGGAAGCGGCGGTGCTGAAGAACCGCTACGTGAAGTTCAACTTCGTGCAGCACGCGCAACTGAAGCGCGACTGCGAGGAGATGAGCCGGACGCTGCGCGTGAAGGCGCCGGGGCTGCACGAGGAAATCCAGAACCTGTCGGGCGGCAACCAGCAGAAGGTGCTGATCGGGCGCTGGCTGCTGACCCAGCCGCGGATCCTGATCCTCGACGAGCCGACGCGCGGCATCGACGTCGGCGCGAAGGCCGAGATCCACCGCCTCGTGAGCGCGCTGGCCGGCAAGGGCGTCGCGGTGCTGATGATCTCGTCGGAGATGCCGGAGGTGCTCGGCATGAGCGACCGGATCATGGTCATGCACGAAGGCCGGATGACGGGCATCGTCGAGCGCAAGGACGCCGACCAGGTGCGCATCATGGACCTGGCATCACAGTGATCGCGGTGACTCGAACAAAGCATGGAGACAACTGAAATGGGCAACCTCAATTCGATCGCGGACGCACAGTCCATGACGGCCAAGACACGGCGCGCGAAGTGGCCGCCGGAACTCAGCATTTTCCTCGTGCTGGTGGGCATCAGCCTGTTCTTCGAGATCGCGGGCTGGATCGTCGTCGGCCAGAGCTTCATCTTCAACGCGGAACGGCTCGAGATCATCGTCCTGCAGATGGCCGTGATCGGCATCATCGCGGTGGGCGTCAACCTCGTGATCATCACGAGCGGCATCGACCTGTCGTCGGGGTCCGTGGTCGCGGCGGCGGCGGTGGTGTCCGCGAGCCTCGCGCAGGTGTCCGACTTTCCGCGCGCGGTGTTTCCGCACCTGACGGATCTGCCGGTGATCTGGCCGGTGCTCGCGGGCGTCTGCGTCGGGCTGCTGGTCGGCCTGCTCAACGGTTCGCTGATCGCGTTTACCGGGATCCCGCCGTTCATCGCGACGCTCGGCACGATGGTCGCCGCCCGCGGCTTCGCGAAGTGGTTCACCAACGGCATGCCGGTGTCGATGCTGACCGACCCGTTCGCGGCGATCGGCTCGGGCGCCAATCCGGTGATCATCTTCATCGTGATCGCGGCGATTTTCCACGTGGTGCTGCGCTACACGCGGTTCGGCAAGTACACGTACGCAATCGGCGCGAACCGTCAGGCGGCGGTCGTATCGGGCATCAACGTGACCCGTCACCTGGTTCTCGTGTATGCGATCGCCGGCCTGTTGAGCGGCATCGCGGGCACCGTGACCGCGGCACGCGCGATCTCCGGACAGTCGGGGATGGGCGTGATGTACGAACTCGACGCGATCGCGGCGGTCGTGATCGGCGGCACGTCGCTGTCGGGCGGCCTCGGGCGCGTGACGGGCACCGTGATCGGCGTGCTGATCCTCGGCGTGATGACGTCGGGCTTCACGTTCATCCGCATCGACGCGTACTACCAGGAGATGGTCAAGGGCGCGATCATCGTCGCGGCCGTGATCGCCGACCAGTATCGCAACAAGAAAGCGCGCCGCTGATACCCGCGACGGCCGCCGACACGGGAATCGACCAAGGATAGCCATGAAGATTGCTCTGGATCCCTACATGATCCGCCATGTGCCGCTAGACCGGCTGCCGCACGCGGTGGCCGAACTCGGCTACGACCAGATCGAGCTGTCGCCGCGCAGCGACTTCCTCGACTGGTGGGTGATGCCGCGCGCGACCCGCGAACGCATGGCGGGGTTCCGGCAGGCGCTGCATGCGAGCGGCGTGGGCCTCGCGTCGCTGCAGCCGATGTACCGCTGGGCGAGCCCGTTCGACGACGAGCGGCAATGGGCCGTGCGCTGCTGGAAGAAGGCGATCGAGGTCGCCGTCGACATGGAGTGCCCGCTGATGGTGTCGGAGTTCGGCCGCGGCGCGTCGCCGGAACGCTCGGTCGGCGAGCGGCCGGGCGCGAACCCGAAGGAGCTGTGCGAAGCCGCGTGGTTCCGTTCGATGGACGAGCTGCTGCCGATTCTCGAGCGCGAACGCATCACGCTGTCGGTCGAGCCGCACCCCGAGGACTGGATCGAACAGCTTCAGCCGGCCGTCGACATCGTGAAGAACATCGGCTCGTCCGCGCTGAAGATCTCGTATATCGCGCCGCATACGTTTTATTACGGCGACGACATGGCGGCGACGATCCGCGAGGCCGCGCCGGTGCTCGCACACGTGCGCGTCGCCGATACGTTCGATCACCGGAAGAGCAGTCAGCTCCGCTACATCGTCAACCCGCCGGGCTCGACGCAGATCCGCGTGCACCAGCATCTGGACATCGGGCAGGGCGAGATCGACTGGGACGTGTTCTTCCGCTCGCTCGGCGAGGTCGGTTTCGACGGCGTGATGTCGTCCTGCGTGTTTGCGTGGGAAGAGCGCGCGGATGCGTCGTCCCGCTTCATGCGCGACGAAATGCAGCGCTACATCGACCAGTATTTCCGCGCCGCGGCGCGGTGAGCTTGCCGGCGCGATCGCGTCGGCTGCAAGTCGGCGAAGAGTCGACGAAGAGTCGGCAACAAGCATCGGTGACCCGCGCGCCGCGCGGGTCTGACAACGTGGAGACAAACATGACTTTGCAAATCGGCGTGATCGGTTGCGGCGCGATCGGCCAGGATCACATCCGCAGGCTGACCCGCACGCTGTCGGGCGCCACGGTGGTTGCGGTGACCGACATCGATCCGCGGCAGGCGCACGACGCCGTGACGAAATACGGGCTGTCGGCCGAGGTATATGGCGACGGACATCAGGTGATCGATGCGGCGGACGTGCAGGCAGTGCTCGTCACGTCGTGGGGCCCGACGCACGAGGAATTCGTGCTGAAGGCGATCGCACGCGGCAAGCCGGTGTTCTGCGAGAAGCCGCTCGCGACCACCGCCGAAGGCTGCCTGCGGATCGTCGAGGCCGAGCAGGCGCATGGCCGCCGGCTCGTGCAGGTCGGCTTCATGCGTCCGTACGACGAAGGCTATCGCGCGCTGAAGCAGGTGATCGCGAGCGGCACGATCGGCGCGCCGCTGATACTGCACTGTGCGCACCGCAACCAGTCGGTTGGCGATCGCTACACGACGGACATGGCGATCACCGACACGCTGATCCACGAACTCGACGTGTTGCGCTGGCTGCTCGACGACGACTACGTGAGCGCGCAGGTCGTGTACCCGAAGAAGACCCGCCATGCGTCGGCGCACCTCGCCGATCCGCAGATCGTGCTGCTCGAAACGGCGAACGGCGTGCGTATCGACGTCGAGATTTTCGTGAATTGCCAGTACGGCTACGACATCCAGTGCGAAGTGGTGGGCGAGGACGGCATCGCGAAGCTGCCCGACCCGCCGGCGGTGTCGATGAAGCATGCGGCGCGGCATGCGACGGCGATCATGACCGACTGGAAGGAGCGCTTCATCGCGTCGTACGACGTCGAGCTGCAGGCGTTCGTCGACGGCGTGCGGCAGGGTGCGCTGACGGGGCCGTCGGCATGGGACGGGTATGCAGCCGCGGCGGCCGCGGACGCGTGCGTGCGCGCGCAGCAGAGCGGGGCGGTCGAGCCTATCGCGATGGCCGTGCGCCCGGCGTTCTATGCCGCATGACGGCGGTGCCGTTTTCACCACCCGGCCGCGGGCCGGGATCTTCTTCGACAGACTGACATGACGATGAAAATAGGTTGCGCGCCGTGCTGCTGGGGCGTTGACGACGTGAAGAACCCGCACCTGCCGGCGTGGCAGCACGTGCTGTCCGAGGCGTCGGAAGCCGGATACTCGGGCATCGAGCTCGGCCCGTACGGCTACATCCCGCTGGAGCTGGACGTCGTTCGCGCGGAACTGGAACGGCAGCGCCTGAGCATCACGGCGGGCACGATCTTCGACGACCTCGTGTCGCCGGAGAACCTGCCGAGCCTGCTGCGCCAGACGCGCGAGATCTGCGCGCTGATCACGCAGCTGCCGCAATTGCCGACCCAGGACGGGCAGCGCTACGCGGCGCCGTACCTCGTCGTGATGGACTGGGGGCACCCGGAGCGCGATTACGCGGCCGGCCACGCGGACCGCGCGCCGCGCCTGTCCGACGCGCGCTGGGCGGGCATGGTCGAGCACATCCGGCAGATCGGGGAAAACGCGCGCGACGAGTTCGGCGTGCGCGCGGTCATCCATCCGCATGCGGGCGGCTATATCGAATTCGCCGACGAGATCGACCGGATCGTCGCCGACATCCCGGCAGAAACGGCCGGCCTGTGTCTCGACACCGGACATCTGCACTACTCGGGCATGGACCCGGCAACATGGCTGCGCCGGCATGCCGAACGCATCGACTACGTCCATTTTAAGGACATCGACGCGGCGACCTACGACGCGGTGATGGGCGAGCACATCGCGTTCTTCGCCGCGTGCGCGCGCGGCGTGATGTGCCCGATCGGCAAGGGCGTGCTCGACTACCCGGCCATCAAGCGCACGCTCGACGACATCGGCTATGCCGGCTACATCACGATCGAGCAGGAACGCGATCCGCGCAACGCGGGCACCAGCCTGCGCGACGTCGCGGCAAGCCGCGCGTTCCTCGCATCGGCGGGATTTGCTTGAACCCTACACAAGGAATGCAATCATCATGATCGACGGACAGATTTTGCTCGGACACTCGATTCCCTGGGGCATGGTCGGCGGCGGCCTCGGCAGCCAGATCGGCTACAGCCACCGCTCGGCCGCGTTGCGCGACGGCAGCTTCCAGCTCGTCGCGGGCGCGTTCGACATCGATCCGCAGCGCGGCCGCCAGTTCGGCGTGAAGCTCGGCGTGGCCGCCGAGCGCTGCTACGACGACTACCGGACGATGTTCGAGGTCGAGGCGCGCCGCCCGGACGGCATTCGCGCGGTGTCGATCGCGACGCCGAACAACACGCACTTCGAGATTTGCCGCGCGGCGCTGAACGCGGGGCTGCATGTAGTCTGCGAGAAACCGCTGTGCTTCACGACGGCCGAGGCCGAGGAACTGCAGCGCGTCGCGGCCGAGAAGAACAAGATCGTCGGTGTCGCGTACGGTTATTCCGGACACCAGATGATCGAGCAGGCGCGCGAGATGATCGCGCGCGGCGATCTCGGCGAGATCCGCATCGTGCAGATGCAGTTTGCGCACGGCTTTCACAGCGAGGGCGTCGAAGCCGCGAACCCCGCGACCCGCTGGCGCGTGGATCCGAAGTTCGCGGGCCCGAGCTACGTGCTCGGCGACATCGGCACGCATCCGCTGTACATCTCCGAAGTGATGGTGCCGGACCTGAAGATCAGGCGGCTGATGTGCTCGCGGCAGAGCTTCGTGAAGAGCCGCGCGCCGCTCGAGGACAATGCGTTCACGATCATGGAATACGACAGCGGCGCGATCGGCTACGTGTGGTCGAG
Organism: Burkholderia sp. Ac-20353; assembly: GCF_017104785.1. Lineage (NCBI taxonomy): Bacteria > Pseudomonadati > Pseudomonadota > Betaproteobacteria > Burkholderiales > Burkholderiaceae > Burkholderia > Burkholderia sp. Ac-20353. The sequence goes on from NZ_JAAGPL010000158.1 coordinate 16,512, forward strand.
CGCGGTGAATGCGGGCTCGATGCACAGCCAGAAGGTGCGCGTGATCGGCTCGAAGGCGAGCATCGAATGGTGGGACGAGCATCCGAACCAGCTGCGCTACGAGGTTCAGGGGCAGCCGGCACAGATCCTCGATCGCGGGATGGGCTACCTGCATCCGCACGCGCTGCGCGACGACCGGATCGGTGCGGGGCACCCGGAAGGCCTGTTCGAAGCCTGGTCGAATCTGTACTCGCGGTTCGCGCTCGCGATGGATGCGACCGACCGGCGCGATACCGAGACGCTGAAGGGCATCCGCTATCCGGACGTCCATGCCGGTGTCGAAGGGGTGCGCTGGGTCGAGAACTGCGTGCGCTCCGCGGACGAGGGCGGCGTCTGGATCGACTATCGCTGATCGGACGTATGACGACTGGCCGCAGCGCGGCGCAAGCTGCGTCGTCGCGCGGCTGCACGCACATTCGCACATTGGTAGACGCCCTAATATTTACGCCGCGTGGCGAGCGTTGGAAAATAATTTCCAATCGTGTCGCGCAGCACAGGCAAGCGGTGATCGAGCGCGTGGGCGCGGCGACGTGACGACGTTGTCCGGGCAACGGGATTAGAATCGCCCCCCACGCATGTGTTCAGGTGAGCCCCGGCCGGATCCTCCGCCGCAGGAGGCGAGTGCCGGGACTGTCAACTACGCGCCATCCGATGAGTCCATCCCAGAACCCTCCCGCCACCGTCGAGCAGTTCCTGCAGCGTCTGACGCAGGAATATGACGGGCTGAGCAATCGCCTCAAGGTGATCGCGCGTCATGTCGAGACGCAACGGGACCAGCTTGGCCTCGAAGGCATCCAGTCGCTCGCCGAGCAATGCGGCGTGCAGCCGTCCGCGGTCGTGCGCTTCGCGAAGCATTTCGGCTTCTCGGGCTTTTCCGAGATGCAGCGGCTGTTCCGCGACGGCCTCGCGCAGCAGATCGCGCCGGGGCGCGCGTATAACCTGCGCCTGCGCGACGTGATCGAATCGGGTTCGTCGAGCCTGCAGCCCGAGCAGATCGTCGACGAGTTCATCAAGGGCAGTATTGCCGGCATGCAGCAGCTGCGCCAGACGCTGGATCCGAAAGCGTTCGCGCAGGCCGTCGACCTGCTTGCCGATACGCAGGCGATCTGGATCGCCGGTTCACGGCGCGCGTTCCCGATCGCCGCCTACCTCGATTACGCGCTGCAGCACACCGACAAGCGCATTGGCCTCATCAGCGCGCTCGGCAGCATGCAGCTCGGACAGATCCGCTCGGTGCGCGCGGGCGATGTGCTGATCGCGATTTCGTTCATGCCGTATGCGGAAGAGACGGTGCAGGTCGCGCAGCAGGCCGCGCAGCGCGGCGCACGCGTGATTGCGATCACCGACAGCCGGATGAGCCCGCTCGCGCGCGACGCCGAGGCGACGCTGCTCGTGCAGGACAGCGCGACGTTCGGGTTTCGCGCGCTGACGGCGACGATGGGCCTCGCGCAGAGCCTGTTCGTCGCGCTGGCCTACCGGCTCGAGCTTTCGTACCTGCCGACGGCGCCCGACGGCACGCGCGACACCAAGGAGACGACCTGACGGACGCGCCCGGCAGGGGCGGCGGGGCTGCGGTAAAATTGTGGATTCCTCCAGCGCCGCGTGCGGCGCGTCATTCGAAGGTCGACAGGCGATGCAGATTCACAAGGAAGTGGACGCGCGCGGGCTCAATTGCCCGCTGCCGATCCTGCGCGCGAAGAAAGCGCTCGCGGACATGGAAAGCGGGCAGATTCTCAAGGTGCTCGCGACCGATCCCGGCTCGCAGCGCGATTTCGCCGCGTTCGCGAAACAGACGGGCAACGAGATCGTCGAGTCGTCGACGCAGGACAAGACCTTCGTGTTCCTGATGCGCCGCCGCTGACGGCCGGCATCGGGCAACGTTCGCGCCGCGCCGCGCCCCGCGCCGCGAGGCGCTCCCACAGCGCTCCCCCGGCGCGGGCGGTGCCCGCGTGCCCGCTTGAGCGCCGTCGGGCGTCTGACAATTCTTAAACCTCGCTTCGCTACCGGCTGCGTATACTGACCCGGCCGGTCGTCCGCGCTCGACGCATGCACCGGCCACGGTACGTCGATTCGAGGCGGGCACGGGGGCCCATGCCAGACGCTGCCGTCGTACAACGGGGAGAGAACATGTCCTTCGGACCAGGGACCATTCGAAGTCCGTCCGCAGCGGAACGCACCGCGCCAGCGCGCGCGCTCGGGTTGAGCCGTATCGAGCTCGACCCGCAACATGACCGTCATGCGCGCGCCGCGCTGGAAGCCTATGCCGATTCTGCCGCGGCGGATATGCCGTGGCTCGCCGAATGGCTGCGCGAAGCCGCACCGGACGGGGAGCCGGGCCTCACGCATTGCGGGGCCACCGTCGAACGCGTGTTCGACCTGGCCCATGCATGCGCGGCGAGTCAGCCCGACTATGCCGCCTCGGCGTGGGAACGGGTGCGCGGCCAGTTGCTGCGGGTGCTGGGGCAGCCCGCGCCGGGGCCGGTCGCGCTGCGGCAGTCTGCGCCGGCAGGCGGGCAAGCGTGCGTCGCGCGCGCCGAATAGGCGCGCGGACCGCGTTGCCGGAAGGATTATTCGAAGAAAGGACCATAGTCCGCGCAAATCCTTGGCGTATTTCATACTACTATGCTGAAATCGCCGGTTCGTCCGCGCCCCGTTTTTGAGATATTTGCCGGTTTCACCCGCTAGCGCGCCGCGCACGCGGGGGCAGACGCAGCTTGCCGGCCGGGCAGTACCGATGCCGGTGCGCCTGTCGTGCAGGCAGCACGGCAGCACGGCGGTGAGCGCGAGGGGCCGAACTGGACGGATGGATTTCGTTTTGCGGGGTGCTATGAGAATTGCTGTACTGGATGACGATCCGGCCCAGACCGACTTCGTCAGTCAAACGCTGACGGCCGCGGGCCATACCTGCTATGCGTTCAAGGAAGGCAAGGCGCTGAAGAAGCGCTTGCAGCGCGAGACGTTCGATCTGCTCGTGCTCGACTGGAACGTGCCCGACATGTCGGGCGAGGAAGTGCTGAAGTGGGTGCGTGCCAATCAGACCGAGCACAGCCTGCCGATCATCTTCATGACGAGCCGCGACGATGAAGCGGGGATCACGCAGATCCTCAACGCCGGCGCGGACGACTACGTCGTCAAGCCGGTGTCCGGCCCGATCCTGCGCGCGCGGATCGGCTCGCTGCTGCGCCGCGCATACCCGGTCAACGCCGAGGCGACGGTGCGCGAATTCGACCAGTTCCGCTTCGACGTGAACCTGAAACAGGCGTACGTCGGCGACAAGCCGGTGAGCCTCACGCAGAAGGAGTTCGAACTCGCGCTGCTGCTGTTCCAGCATCTCGACCGGCCGCTGTCGCGCGCACACATTCTCGATCTGGTCTGGAAGCAGGCCACCGACATTCCGTCGCGCACGATGGATACGCACGTGTCGATGCTGCGTACGAAGCTCGGCCTGCGGCCGGAGAACGGCTACCGTCTTGCGCCGATCTACGGCTACGGCTATCGCCTCGAACGGGTCGGCCAAGGGGAACCCGAGTGACCATGTCGATCACGCAACGCG
>NZ_JAAGPL010000159.1:0-20184 GCF_017104785.1 Burkholderia sp. Ac-20353
CGCGCTGCGACGCCGCTCGGCGCCTATCCGCGCCGGCTGACCGACCGGCTCGTCAGCGGCGCGCACGCGCACCCCGACCGCTGGCTGGTTGCGCGGCGCGGACCGGACGGCGCGTGGATCGGCATCACCTACGCGCAGATGCTGGAACGCGCGCGCGCGATCGGCCAGGCGCTGCTCGATCGCGGGCTGTCGGCCGAGCGGCCGGTCGCGATCCTGTCCGGCAACGATCTCGAACATTTGCAGGTCGCGTTCGGCGCGATGTGGGCCGGCATTCCGTACGCGCCGTTGTCACCCGCGTATTCGCTCGTGTCGACCGACTTCGGCAAGCTCCGCCATGCGCTGTCGCTGCTGACGCCCGGCCTCGTGTTCGCGGCCGACGGCCATGCGTTCCAGGCCGCGCTCGACGCGGCCGTGCCGCCCGATGTCGAACGCGTGGTCGTGTCGGCGCCGGACGGGATGCGCGGCGTCACGCGCTTCGCGTCGCTGCTCGACACGGTGCCGGGCAGCGTCGACGCGGCCCATGACGCGCTCACCGGCGACGGCATCGCGAAATTCCTGTTCACGTCCGGCTCGACGCGGCTGCCGAAGGCGGTGCCGACCACGCACCGGATGCTGTGCAGCAACCAGCAGATGCTGCTCGAGACGTTCCCGCAGTTCGGCGTCGAGCCGCCGGTGCTGGTCGACTGGCTGCCGTGGAACCACACGTTCGGCGGCAGCCACAACGTCGGCATCGCGCTCTACAACGGCGGCACGCTGTACATCGACGACGGCAAGCCGGTGGCCGGCAAGTTCGACGAGACGCTGCGCAACCTGCGCGAGATCGCGCCGACGCTGTACTTCAACGTGCCGAAGGGCTGGGAAGAGCTGACGGCCGCGCTTGAAACGGACGCCGCGCTGCGCGCGACCTTCTTCTCGCGCGTGAAGATGTACTTCTTCGCGGGCGCGGGGCTGTCGCAGGCCGCGTGGGAGCGGCTCGAGCGCGTGACGCTCGCGCACTGCGGCGAGCGCATCCGCATCATGGCGGGGCTCGGCATGACCGAGGCCGCGCCGTCGTGCCTGTTCACGACCGGGCCGCTGTCCGGTGCCGGCTACATCGGCTTGCCCGCGCCCGGCTGCGAGGCGAAGCTCGTGCCGGTCGACGGCAAGCTCGAGGCGCGCTTTCGCGGGCCGAACGTGATGGCCGGCTACTGGCGCGCGAGCGGCGCGGACGCGCAGCACGTATTCGACGACGAAGGCTATTACCGCAGCGGCGACGCGGTGCGTTTCGCCGATCCGCAGCGTCCGGACCTCGGCCTGATGTTCGACGGCCGGATCGCCGAGGATTTCAAGCTGTCGTCGGGCACGTTCGTGAGCGTCGGGCCGATGCGCGCGAGGATCATCTCGAACGGCGCGCCGTACGTGCAGGACGTGGTCGTCACGGGGATGAACCGCGACGACGTCGGCGCGATGATCTTTCCGCGTGTCGACGATTGCCGGCGCCTCGCCGGCGCGGGACCGGACGCCGATCCGCGCGCCGTGCTGCGCGCGCCGGCCGTGCGCGCGTTCTTCGCGGACCTGCTGGCGCGCCTGAACCGCGACGCAACCGGCAGCGCGACCGTCATCGCGCGGCTGCGCGTGCTCGACGAGCCGCCGTCGCTCGATCTCGGCGAGATCACCGACAAGGGCTCGATCAACCAGCGCGCGGTGCTCGCGCAGCGCGCGGCGCTGGTCGACGCGATGCATGCGGCGGATGCGGCGGATGCAGCCGATGCTGCGGAAAATGGCGTGATCTTCGCCGACGCAGCGCGCAGTGCGTGAGGAATGCGAACGATGGCTGAACAGTATCAGGAATGCAAACGATGACTGACCCGTATCGCGCGCTGCTGCGCGACATGCGTTTCGTGATCGACGAATGGCTCGATGCGCCGGCGTTGTGGCGCCGCGTGCCAGAGTGGGGGGATCTCGATGCACCGACCGCGCAGCAGGTGCTCGACGAAGCCGCGCGCTTCGTGGCCGGGCGGCTCGCGCCGCTCAACGCGAGCGGCGACCTGCAGGGCTGCCGCTTCGACGATGGCCGTGTGACGCTGCCGGACGGGTTCCGCGATGCGTATCGCGACTACGTCGACGCCGGCTGGCCGACGCTCGCGCTCGATCCGGACTGTGGCGGGCAGGGGCTGCCGCACCTGCTCGACGTCGCGTTGCAGGAGATGCTCGCGGCCGCGAACCACGCGTGGCTGATGTCGCCGGGGCTCACGCACGGCGCGGTTGCGTGCCTGCGCGCGCACGGTTCCGCGCGGCTCGCGCGCGACCTGCTGCCGAAGATCGCGAGCGGCGAATGGCTGACGACGATGTGCGTGACCGAGCCGCAGGCCGGCAGCGATCTCGGCCTGCTGCGCACGCAGGCGGCGCCCGATCCGGCCGTCGACGGCTACCGGATCAGCGGCAGCAAGCTGTTCATTACGGGCGGCGAGCACGACCTGACAGACAACATCGTGCATCTCGTGCTCGCGCGGCTGCCGGATGCGCCGTCCGGCACGAAGGGGCTGTCGCTGTTCGTCGTGCCGAAGTGGTACGACGGGCCGGCCGGGCGCGTGCGCAACGGCGTCTGGTGCGACGGCATCGAGAAGAAGATGGGGCTGAAGGCGAGCCCGACCTGCGCGATGCGCTTCGACGCGGCGGCCGGCTGGCTCGTCGGCGAACCGCATCGCGGGCTCGCGTCGATGTTCGTGATGATGAACGCGGCGCGGCTGCAGGTCGCGATGCAGGGTGTCGGGCATGCGCATAGCGCGTCGCAGGCCGCGTCGGCGTATGCGTGCGACCGCGAACAGGGGCGCGCGGCCGGCGGCACGCACGCGTCGGGCGCGGCGGTGCCGATCGCGCTGCACCCCGCGATCCGGCGCAACCTGCTCGACGGGCGGGCGATCGTCGAGGCCGAGCGCGCGATCGGCTACTGGATCGGGCATGGGCTCGACGTCGCCGCGCACGATCCCGATCCGGCCGCGCGGCAGGCCGCGTCGCGGCTCGTGTCGCTGCTGACGCCGGTCGCAAAGGCATTCTTCACCGCGAACGGCTTCGCGGCTGCGTCGAACGCGCTGCAGGTGTTCGGCGGCTACGGCTATATCCACGAATACGGGATCGAGCAGACGGTGCGCGACAGCCGCGTGTCGATGCTGTACGAAGGGACGAACGAGATCCAGGCGATCGATCTGCTGGCGCGCAAGGTGCTCGCGGATCGCGGCGAGGGGTTGCGTGCGTTGCTCGATCTCGTGCGGGCGGAGGCCGAGCGGTGCGGCGAATCCGGTGGCGACACCGTGAAGGAAGCGGGCGTGCGCGTGACCGCGCTGTGTGCGGACGTCGAGCGCGTGACGTCGGTCGTGATGCGCGCGAGCGCGGACGATCCCGAGTTGCCGTATCGTGTCGCGGACGACTATCTCGCGCTGGTCGGCTGGCTCCTGCTCGCGTTCGCGTGGGCGCGCACGCTGCGGATCGCAGCCGATGCGCCGGGCGACGATCCGATTTACGCGGACAAGCGTGAGCTCGGCACGTATTTCTTCGACTATCCGCTTGCGGCATTCGCGCATCGGCTCGCGCTCGTCGAAACGGGATGCCGGGCGCGGTTGCCGGCCGGGCAGGATTTCGTCGTCGCGCGCTAGCGGCGCGAGACTTTTTCTTCTTCTCCGTCAGATATCGAGCACCAGCACCGGCGTGACCGCGCGCGAACAGCACGGCAGGATCTGGTCGTTGGCCGCGCGCTCGTCGTCGGTCAGGTACACGTCGCGATGATCGGGCGTGCCGGACAGCACGCGCGTGACGCAGGTGCCGCACACGCCCTGTTCGCACGACACGGGCACGTCGATCCCGCAGCCGCGCAACGCTTCGACGATCGTCGTGCCGGCCGGCACGTCGATGATGCGTCCCGACTGCGCGAGCGATACCTGGAACGCACGGTCGCCGTCTACCGCCGAAGCCGGAGCATCCGCGCCGGCCGCGCCGAAATACTCCCGATGCACATTCGCCGCGCTCCACCCGGCCTGCGCGGCCGCCGCGAGCGCGGCGCCGATGAACCCGCCGGGACCGCATACGTACAGGTGCGTGCGCGGCTCCGGGTTCGCGAGCACCTGCGTGAAATCGATGCGGCGGACGGCCCGATCGTCGTCGAACCAGAGCCGCGTGCGGGCCTTGAGCCCCGGTGTGTCGAGGCGGTCGAGAAACGCGGCGCGCGCGGGCTCGCGCGCGCAGTAATGCAGCTCGAACGACTGGCCGGTCTCGATCAGGTAAGCGGCCATGCTGAGAAGCGGCGTGATGCCGATGCCGCCAGCCAGCAGCACGCTGTGTGCGGCGCGCGGGTCGAGCGGGAAGTGATTGCGCGGCGCGCTGACGTCGAGCGTCGCGCCGGGCTCGCATGCATGCATCGCGAGCGAGCCGCCGCGCGACGCGGGTTCGCGCAGCACGCCGAGCCGGTAGACGCCCGCTTCGGACGGGCTGTTGCACAGCGAATACTGGCGGACGAAGCCGCCGACATGGACGTCGATGTGCGCGCCTGCCGTGAATGGCGGCAACGCGGCGCCGTCGGCCGAGGCCAGTTCGAACACGCAGATGTCGGTCGCGGCGGGGAGCTTGCGGGTGAGTGTGAGTTTCATGGGAACGATGGGTTGGGCGCGCCGCACCTCGGCACCTCGGCGGCGCGACACGTGGTCAGCACGACAGCGCGGCGGCGCGCTCCTGGTCGATCAGCCGGTCGAGCACGCGCCGCGACTGCACGCCGCCCGCGTCGATGTTGAGCTTGAGGAGCGGCCGGTCCGGCCAGGTCAGCAGGTTGCGCTGCTGGGCTTCGAGCATGCCGAGATCCTCGGCGAAGATCCTGCCCTGTCCGGCGCGGATGGTGTCCGTCAGCGCGGGGTCGTCGACCGCGAAGCTGCGTGCCATCCCCCAGAAGTACCAGATCGACGTGTCCGTCTCCGGCGTGATGAAATCGACGACGATGCTCGACACCTTGTCGCGCGGATCGGCGTGGTAACCGCCGTTGCCCGCGTGCGCGACGCCGACTTCGATCATCACGTGACTCGGCGGCGTGAAGTGGCAGATCTGCCAGCGGTCGCAGCGGACGTCGTCGGCGAGGCCGTTGCCACGCAGCGCGGCCGCCCAGAACGGCGGCGGCAGGATGCCTTCCATGAAGCGGCTGGTCGTGACGGTATCGCCGTTCACCTTCGTCGCGGGCGGCGCCTCCTCGATCTCGGGCTGCCCGATGCTCGACGCGTGCACGTAGGTCTCGTGCGTGAGGTCCATCAGGTTGTCGATCATCAGCCGGTAGTCGCAGTCGATGTGATACAGCCCGCCGCCGTAGGCCCAGCCCGGATCGTCGGCCCAGTCGAGGCGGTGGATCGTCGCCGGGTCGGCCCGTTCCGGATCGCCGGGCCACACCCACACGAAGCCGTACCGCTCGATGGCCGGATAGGTGCGGATCCCCGGAATGCCGCCGACGCGCTGGCACGGCATGCTCGTGCATTTGCCGTTCGCGCCCATCGTCAGCCCGTGATAGCCGCACACGAGCCGGCCGTCGCGGACGGTGCCGAGCGACAGCGGCGCGCCGCGATGCGGGCAGAAATCCTCGAGCGCGGCAACCTTGCCGTCCGCATCGCGAAAGAACACCATGCGCTCGCCGCAGATCTGCCGGCCGAGCGGCTTGCCCGCGAATTTGTCGGGTGTGCACGCGACATACCATGCGTTTTTCAGGAACATGCGTCTCCTCCAGGGCGTGCGGACACGCCGTGTGATTGGGTCGGAAAGGCGGCGCGGCATGCGCCGCGCGAAGGGGCCGCGCGCCGGGTCAGCCCGCGTCGCGGCGGATCAGGTTGCCGCCCGCGAGCTTCATGATCGCGCGCTGGTTGTCGAGCACGCGCTTCAGGTTGTCGTGGGCGATCTGCGCGTGCTCGCGCATCAGCGCTTCCGCGCGCGCGCCCTGGCGGCGCTCGATCGCGTCGAGCACCGCGCGATGCTGCGCCTGGGCGACGACGAGCGTTTCCCGCGCGCGCGGATCGAGCGACTGCACGACGACGAACGCGCTCGCGGACGCGAACGGCAGCGTCGCGACCTTGTCGATCTGCCGCGCGACGACGTCGCTGCCCGCGGCGCACGCGAGCAGCCGATGGAAGCGCGCGTTCGCATCGACGTAGCGCGAGAACGTGTCGTCGGTCAGCGGGCCCGCGAGCAGCGTGTCGATTTCGTCGGCGCACGCGTGCAGCGCGCGCAGCGTCGGCGGCGCTACGCCGCGCTCGGCCGCGAACCGCGCGGCGAGCCCTTCGAGCGTGCCGCGCAGCTCGATCGCGTCGCCGATCTCGCGTGCCGAAAACGCGCGTATAGCGAAGCCGCCGGTCGGGATCGGTTCGATCAGCCCTTCTTCCTGGAGCCGGATCAGCGCCGCGCGCACCGGCGTGCGGGATACGCCGAGCCGCTCGACGACCCACAGCTCGGAGATTCGCTCGCCGGGGCCGAGCTCGCCGCCGACGATGAGTTCGCGCAGGCCGAGCAGCGCACGGACGGTCTGCGAAGGGGACGCGGCGGTGCGCGTATCGGGTGGCGGTGTGTCGATGTGGGTCATCGGGTGTCGGGTGAGGTGTCGTGCCGTTGCAGCGGTGCGACCGTTGTTATCAGGTTGCCTGATTTGAAGTGTATACATCGGAGATTGGAGATCAACAGAAATTGTCGAAATTTCCGGGTAAACGAGCATCGATTCGGGCTTCTGAAGGCCATGCTGTATACAATTTGCCGATGATCGCAAACGCCATCGCGCATGCCGGCGTGGCGCGCTGCATCGCAGCCCGCGCCCCACGACCGGCGTCGTGCGGCACGCGGGTGTCGGCCATGCCGGCGCGTGTCGCGCGTGAGGTAAGATGGCCCGCGACATCCATTCCGACACCTTCATGAGTTCGACACCCGTCAAGCCGGCCGGCGCAAAACGCGCGGCTCGCGCCACCGAAGACAAGCCGCGCCCGCGCTCGCAGCAGCGGCTGACCTACCTGATCGGCAATCTCGACCGGCTGCTGCGCCGCCAGATGAGCGATGCGCTCGCGCCGCTCGGCGTCACGCTCGCGCAGTACACGGCGCTGTCGGTGCTCGAGGCGCGCGGTGCGTTGTCGAATGCGCAGCTCGCGGTGCGCTCGTTCATCACGCCGCAGTCGGCGAACGAGGTGATGATCGCGATGGCGGGCCGTGGCTTCGTCACGCGCGAAGCCGATCCGAATCATGGCCGCGTGATCCTGCTGCGGCTGACCGACGAAGGCTCGGCGATCCTGCGCGAATGCGAACGCGTGCTGCGGCCGCTCGAACGCCAGATGCTCGGCGAAGGCCTGACGGCCGACGACGTCGCGCAGGTTCAGCGCACGCTCGAACTGTTCGTGCGCAACCTGCGCGACTGACCACGCGCTTTCTCCCCGTCTCTGCATGACACGACTGTGCCGGTTCCCGCAGCCGTTGCGGGTTAACACCGGCGCACGTCGTACTTGAAATATCAGGTTACCTGTTATTAAATCATCCCGTCCTTCGATGGGATGACGGTCCGCGCGGCCGGAACGTCGAGCGGATTTTATTTCGGACTTTGAATCAGGTTGCCTGATAACGCATGATGCATGGTCCGGTCATGACAAGCACACCGCGCATGCATTGCGGCATGCCGCGCAGGTTAGGAGACGAGATGGACACCTACGTTGCCGAGAGGCCGGCCGTCGCGACGACGCTCGGCTTGTGTTTCGCGATCGCGCTGCTCGAGGGGCTCGACCTGCAGTCGGTCGGCGTCGCCGCGCCGCGCATGGCGCACGAATTCGGGCTGACCGTATCGCAGATGGGGATCGCATTCAGCGCAGGCACGTTCGGCCTGCTGCCCGGCGCGATTCTTGGCGGACGGCTCGCCGACCGGATTGGCCGCAAGCGCGTGCTGATCGCGTCGGTCTGTCTGTTCGGACTGCTGTCGATCGCCACGGCGCAGGTGTCGAGCTTCGCGATGCTGGTCGTCGTGCGCGCGCTGACCGGCATCGGCCTCGGCGGCGCGATGCCGAACCTGATCGCGCTGTCGTCCGAGGCCGTCGGCCCACGCTCGCGCAGCAGCGCGGTCGCCGCGATGTACTGCGGCATTCCGTTTGGTGGCGTGATCGCGTCGCTGATCGGCGTGCTGCTCGCGGGCGACACGGAATGGCGGCACATCTTCTACGTCGGCGGCGCCGGGCCGTTGCTGCTCGTGCCGTTGCTGATCGGGATGCTGCCGGAATCGCGCGCGTTCCTCGACGTCAGCGCGTCGGGCGCTGCGCGCCCGGGCGTCGCGCACACGCTGTTCGGCGACGCGCGCACTGGCACGACGCTCGCGCTGTGGCTCAGCTACTTCTGCACGCTGATCGTGCTGTATTTCCTGCTGAACTGGCTGCCGTCGCTGATGGCAGCGAAGGGCCTCGCGCGCAGCCAGGCCGGCATCGTGCAGATCTTCTTCAACATCGGTGGCGGCCTTGGCGCGCTCGGCATCGGCATGTCGATGGACCGGATGGCCCCGTCGCGCGTCGTCGGCGGCATGTATGCGGGGATCGTGCTGTCGCTCGCCGCGCTGGCGGTCGCGCCGGGCCTCGCGTGGCTGTCCGCCGCCGCGTTCGCGGCCGGGATGTTCGTCGTCGGCGGCCAGTCGGTGCTGTACGCGCTCGCCGCAATCTATTACCCGACCGCGATGCGCGGCACCGGCGTCGGCTCGGCGGTCGCCGTCGGCCGGCTCGGTTCCGTCGTCGGCCCGCTCGCGGCCGCGGAACTGCTCGCGATGGGACGCAGCGCATCGGTCGTGATCGGCGCGAGCATCCCCGTCACGCTTGTCGCCGCCGCAGCCGCGCTGCTGCTGATCCGGCGGCCGCAGGCACGCGACTGAGATTCCATTTCAATCACACGCGCCGGCAGAGCGCGACATCAACGCAGGTCTGGAGATACTTTATGAAGAACACCCAAGCCTTGTCGGCGGCCGGCGCGTGCGCGCTTGCACTCGTGGCATCGAGCGTGCATGCGCAGTCGAGCGTGACGCTGTACGGAATCATCGACACCGGCATCGAATTCGTGTCGCACGCGAACGCGGCCGGCGATCACGTGGTGCGGATGCCCGCCGTGACGGGCGAGATGCCGTCGCGCTGGGGGCTGCGCGGCGCCGAGGATCTCGGCGGCGGCTACCAGGCGATCTTCGCGCTGGAAAGCGGCTTCAACGTGCGCGGCGGCGACCTCGGGCAGGGTGGCCGGCTGTTCGGCCGGCAGGCGTACGTCGGGCTGAAGAGCGGCTTCGGCACGCTTGCGTTCGGCCGCCAGTACACGATGACCTATCTCGCGTTGCAGGGCGCGGACATCATCGGCCCGGACATCTACGGCCTCGGCTCGCTCGACGCATACGTGCCGAACGGCCGCGCGGACAACGCGGTGACCTACGTCGGCACATACAAGGGCTTCACGCTCGGCGCCGGCTACTCGTTCGGCCGCGACGGCGCCGGCACCGGCAATTCGCCGGGACAGGGCACGTGTGCGGGGCAGGTGCCCGGCAAGGCGGTCGAATGCCGCGACTGGTCGGTGATGCTGAAGTACGACAGCGCGTATTTCGGCGCGGCAGCGTCGTACGAGGAGCAGCGCGGCGGCACGGGCGCCGCCGCGAACTTCTTCGACGGCATCGCGCCTGTCGCGATTGCGAGCAGTGCGGACAAGGATGCGCGCGTGCACGTCAGCGCGTATGCGCAGGCGGCAGGCGCGCGTATCGGCGCGGGCTGGATCGGGCGGCGCGTGACGACCGATTCGCCGGCTGCGGCGGGCGCACGGTCGGATCTGTTCTTCGTCGGCGCGTCGTACACGTTCAAGCCGTACTTCATTGTCGACGGCGAAGGCTACCGGATCGTCAACAGCGCGCACGACACGCGCGCGACGATGGCGACGCTGCGCGCGACATACCTGCTGACGAAGCGCACATCGGTCTACGCGCAATCGTCGTATCTGTGGAACAGCGCGCATGCGCGCTACGCAGTCAGCGGCGGCGGCGCCGGCACGACGCCCGGCGCCGGCATGGGGCAGCTCGGCGCGATGGTCGGCGTCAAGCACCTGTTCTGAGCGACGATCAACACGACCCGGAGACACCGTGAATAAATCCGTACTCCTCTGCATCGCGCCGCTGTCTGCCGCGATCCTTGCCGGCTGCGGCGGTGACGACTCGATCTCGACCGCTTCGCCGCACCTGTCGGCCGCGACGCCGGCGACGATGACGCAGACCTGCGCCGCGCTCGCGGCGCAACTGGCCTATGCGAACGCGTCGTTCACGTCGGTGACGACCGCAGCTGCGGGCGCGCTGACGGTGGCCGGCAAGCCGATCGCCGAACACTGCGTGATCGAAGGAAAGATGAACGAGCGCGTGAGCCCTGTGGACGGCAAAACGTACGCGATCGGCTTCGAGATGCGGCTGCCGAAGACGTGGAACGGCCGATTCTTCTATCAGGCGAACGGCGGGCTCGACGGCAACGTCGTGACGGCGACCGGCGAGATCGGCGGCGGCGGGCCGCTGACGAACGCGCTGAACATGGGCTTTGCGGTGATCAGCTCGGATTCCGGACACAGCGCCGCGCAGAACCCGCTGTTCGGCGTCGATCCGCAGGCGCGCCGCGATTACGGCTATGCGGCCGTCGATGCGCTGACGCCGATGGCGAAGCAGGTGATCCGCATCGCGTACGGGAAGGGGCCGGACCGCAGCTATTTCGGCGGCTGCTCGAACGGCGGTCGCCACGCGATGGTGACGGCGGCGCGCAACGCGGCCGACTACGACGGGATCATCGCGGGCGATCCGGGTTTCCATCTGCCCAAAGCGGCGATCGGCGAAATGTACGGCGCGCAGCAGTTCGCGAAGATCGCTTCGGCGACCGGCGCCAACGGGCTGCCGGACATCCGCAGCGGCTTCACCGATGCGGAGCGCCAGTTCGTTGGCGCGAAGATCCTCGAGAAATGCGATGCGCTCGACGGCGTCGCGGACGGGATGGTGCAGGACGTGGCCGCGTGCCAGGCGCACTTCAGCATCGACGCCGACATCCCGACCTGTACGAACGGCACGCGCACCGGCGCGTGCTTGACGCCCGCGCAGAAGAGCGCACTCGAGAACGTGTTCGCGGGCGCGCGCAACAGCGCGGGCACGGCGCTGTACGCGAGCTTTCCGTACGATCCGGGCATCGCCGGCAGCGGCTGGGCAGCGTGGAAGCAGGCGAATGCGATCACGCTCGATCCGGCCGCGATGGCGTTCACGTTCATGAGCCCGCCGAAGACCGCGGCGACGCTCGCGAACCTGCCCGGTTTCGCGCTCGGCTTCGACATGGACAACGACGCGCCCGCGATCTTCGCGACGAGCGGCGTGTATACGGAATCCGCGTGGTCGTTCATGACCCCGCCCGACGAAGCGAACCTGTCGGCGCTGAAGGCACGCGGCGCGAAGCTGCTCGTCTATCACGGCACGGGCGACCCCGTGTTCTCGTCGAACGACACGAGCGACTGGTACGCGCGGCTCGCGCAGGCGAACGGCGGCGATGCGTCGGATTTCGCGCGGTTCTACCGCGTGCCGGGCATGAACCATTGCTCGGGCGGGCCGGCCGCCGACCAGTTCGACATGCTGACGCCGCTCGTCGCGTGGGTCGAACAGGGCCGCGCACCCGACGCGATCGTCGCCGCCGCGCGCGATGCCGCGAACGCGGTGCCAAATGCGGACGTGCCGGCATCGTGGGGGGCGGGCCGTACACGGCCGCTGTGTCCGTATCCGAAGGTCGCGCGCTACAACGGCTCGGGCGATGTGAATTCGGCGGCGAATTTCAGCTGCGGCTGAACGGGGCCGGCCGCGCAGCGCGCGGCCGGCAACCGCATCATCGGCTCAAATCAGCTCACCGAGACAAGCGTCGAATTGCGTGACCAGCCGATCGACATCGGCCGCCGTCGTCTGCGGACACACGAGCATCATGTTGTGGAACGGCGTGATCAGCACGCCGCGGTTCAGCAGATACAGGTGCACGATGTGCTCGAGCTCGCTGTCGAGTTGCTGGCCCGCGATCGTGCCGTTGCGCGGCGGCGTCGGTGCGAACTGGAACTCGGTGCGTGCGCCGATGCGCGTCACGCACCACGGCAGCCCGTGCTTCGCGATCGCCTGCTCGAGACCTGACGCGAGCCGTGCGGCAAGTTCGAACATGTGCGCGTACGCCGCTTCCGTTGCAACTTCCTCCAGCGTCGCGCGTGTCGCTCGCATCGCGAGCATGTTCGCGGTGAGGGTCGTGCCGATGCCCGAATGTCCGGGCGGCGCGTTCAGCTTCGCCTGTTTCGCGCGTTCCGCGAAGGCCGCGCTGAAGCCGTAGACCGCACACGGCACGCCGCCGGCGATCGGCTTGCCGACCACCAGCGCGTCCGGTTCGAGCCCGTGCGCGGCCGCATAGCCGCCTGGGCCGCTGCTGATCGTGTGCGTCTCGTCGATCACGAGCAGCGTGCCGTAGCGGCGTGTCAGCGCGCGCGCTTCATCCCAGAAACCGGGATCGGGCAGCACCATGCCGATGTTCGTCATCGCGGGCTCGGCGAGCACGCACGCGACATCGCCCGCCGTCAGCGCCGCTTCGAGCGCCGCGAGATCGTTGAACTCGACGACGCGCGTGTTCGCGAGCAGGTCATACGCCTGGCCGAGCAGGCTGTCGCGTTGCACGGGGTGGCCGTCGACGAGATCGACGAACACGTCGTCGACCGTGCCGTGATAGCAGCCGTTGAACACGACGATCGTGTTGCGGCCGGTGGCCGCGCGTGCCCAGCGCAGCACGAAGCGGTTCGCGTCGCTCGCGCTCAATGCGAATTGCCAGACCGGCAGCTTGAAACGGCGCGCGAGGTCGCGCGACACCCACGCCGCATCCTCGCTCGGCAGCATCGTCGTGTAGCCGCGCGTCGCCTGCTCCGCGAGCGCACGCGCGACGGGTTCGGGCGCATGGCCGAACATCGCACCCGTGTCGCCGAGGCAGAAATCGACGTAGCGATGGCCGTCGACGTCGGTGAAGGTCGCGCCGCGCGCTTCCTTCACGTACAGCGAGAACGGAGTCGACCAGTCCTGCATCCAGTGCAACGGGACACCGAACAGCAGATGCTCGGCCGCTTCAGCGGACAACGTGCGGGACGTCGGCATCGCTTCGGTGAACGCATGGCGCTCGCGGTCGAACAGCGCGCGGGCTCGGGTGAGGTCGACTCCGTGGCGGGAAGGCAAGTTGGGCTCCTGGCTGTGAAGAGGATGGACACGATAGCGCGGCGCGACAGGGGATGAACAGCGGAGGAACTACTGAAGCGGGTGGCATCGCGGGCAGGCTCTCACCGGATGGGTGCCCCGACGGCATGGTTTACGCACTCACCGAAGTTTTTGCGCATAAACATACGACAACGTATATCAATTGACGTCGCCAAATTGTGAGTGTGCGCACACATTTTCGCGATCAAGCCTATGAAAGTGGGGCGGATGACAAATTTTTGCCGGCCGGTCAGCAAGGCTGGAATATTCGATATGGTACGACGACATATGAATAACGATCTGCCGCCCGGCATCCTGATACCCAGTGCACGGGTAGCGCGTTACGCCAGTGCCTTCACCATATGCTCCTCGTCGTAATACTGGCCGTTCACGACGAGCGAGCGCGGCTCGGTGCCGAACCGGACGAATCCCTTCGACAGGTAGAGCCGTCTGGCCGCTTCGTTGATCGCGTTCACGCACAGCAGCAGCTGCACGCATTGCCATGCGCGGTCCGCGTGCGCGACGGCGGCGTCGAGCAGCGATTCGGCGATGCCGCGCCGACGGTAGGCCGGATCGACGAACACGCCCCAGACCGTCGCCTTGTGGCAAACCTGCACACGCGCATCGCGCCGCACGCCGGTGATGCCGACGAGCGCGTCGCCGTCGAATGCGCCGAATACCGCGAGCTCCGGCGTCGGGCGAATGCGCGACACCACTTCGTCGACGGAAAGCGCGGCCTGTTCGTCGCGGGTCGGCAGGAACGAGGTCGGGGACGTCTCGATCGCAAGGAGGCGCAGGGACTGGAACAGGGCCGCGTCGGCGGCGTCGAGCAGGCGGATCGTGATCATGTGTCGTTGGTCTGGTGGATCGTCGGAATCTGCGGCGCGCCGCAGGGCGGCATCCATGCTAATCGGAATCGGCAATGCCTGCGTGGCCGATCGAAGCCGCGGCGATAACCCCGCAATGACGCGGCGCCGCGCGCGCTTCAAATCGCGTCGCGCGGCCGCCGGGCGTCGCCGTCGACGCAGCACGCGAGCACTTCCGCATCGGTCTCGCCGAGGCTCAGGTACACATGCCCGACCGAGCTGTCGAAATACAGGCTGTCGCCGGTCGCGAGCCGGAACGCATGGCCGTTCTCGAAGCGCAGTTCCAGCTCGCCGCTCAACACGAACACGAACTCCTCGCCGCTGTGCCGGATGTAGTCGGCGAAGTCGGACAGCTTGCGCGCATGAATTCGCCCGCGCACGGGCACCATCCGTTTGCCGGTCAGGTCGTTCGCGAGCATCCCGTACGCATAGTTCGGCGTGTCGTAGACCATCTGCTGGCCCGCCGGCGTGAACGACGGCGTCATCGCGCCGGCGGGCGCCGCGCGGCCGAACATCGTGTCGAAGTCGAGCGCGAGCGCGTGCGTCAGTGCCGCGAACTTGTCGTAGGTCAGCGCGATGTCGCCGCGCTCGGCCTTCGAAATCGTCGACACCGCGATGCCGGAGCGCTCGGAAAGCTGCGCAAGAGTCAGGCCGCGCGACTTGCGCGCGTCGCGCAGCCGCGCACCGACCGTCTGGTGGTCGAGCTGCGGCGGGACGGCGTCGGAGGGCGGCGGAACGGGGTCGGTGGATTTGGGCATGCGAAAACTCGGCGCGGGGCACGCGCGGCGTGAATACGGGTTTTGTCGTATACGAGAATCTATTTTCTCGTATATGATAATTTTCGTCGAAATCGCCATCGGTGGGGCGTCATGGCAACTCTAGCATCGGGCGGCTGACCCGATCGCGCGACGACACCCTGCCCCCTGTCATTCCACCGGCCGATCGCGGCCGGATCATCGAAGGTGCAATCCATGTCCAGTGAAATCAAACGTCTGCAGACCGGCCCGCGCATGAGCCAGGTCGTGATCGCGAACGGCTTCGTCCACCTGGCCGGCCAGGTACCCGACACCGCCGGCGCGCCGATCGCCGTGCAGGCGACCGAAATCCTCACGCGCATCGACGCGCTGCTCGCGTCGGCCGGCGTCGACAAGACGCGCGTCTTGACCGCCAACGTCTGGCTCAGCGACGCCGCGCACTTCGATGCGTTCAATGCTGTTTGGGACGCATGGGTGCCGGCCGGCCACGCGCCGACCCGCGCGTGCGTGCAGGCGCTGCTGATGAAGCCCGGTCTCGACGTGGAGATCGCCGTGACCGCGCTCGCCTGACACCGGCGCCGCGCGCGGGATGCCGGCGACGTGCCGGGCCGCGCGCCTCGAGGAGTCTCTCCATGAAGTTCGATACGCTCGTCCTGGGCGGCGGCATGATCGGCGTGTCCGTGGCCGTCCACCTGCAACAGCGCGGCCTGTCGGTCGCGCTCGTCGACCGCAAGGCGCCCGGCAACGAAACCTCGTTCGGCAACGCCGGGCTGATCCAGCGTGAAGGCGTGTACCCGTATGCGTTTCCACGCGGCTTCGGCGCGCTGCTCAAGTACGCGTGCAACCGCTCGCCCGACGTTCGCTATCACGTCGCCGCGCTGCCGAAGCTCGTGCCGTTCCTGTACCGCTACTGGCGAAATTCCCATCCGGCGCGCCATGCGGAGATTGCGCGCGCGTACGCGCCGCTCATCGAGCATTGCGTGACCGAGCACCGCGCGCTGATCGACGCGGCGGGCGTGCATGCGCTGCTGCGTGAAGGCGGCTGGCTCAAGGTGTTCCGCCACGCGGCGACGCGCGACGCCGAAACCCGCGACGCCGAACGCTGGCGCGCCGAATACGGCGTGACGTTCGAAGCGCTCGATGCGGCCGCGCTGCGCGACGCGGAGCCGTTCCTGAGCCCCGCGCTGATCGGCGCGGTGCGCTACACGGGATCCGATTCGATCAGCGATCCGCACGCGCTCGTTACCGCCTATGCGCGGCACTTCGAGCGGCTCGGCGGCCGCATCGTGACCGGCGACGCGCTGACGCTCACGGCCGGGAACGGCTGGCGGGTCGACACCGCGCGCGGCCCGATCGATGCGCACGCGGCCGTCGTCGCGCTCGGCCCGTGGTCGGACCTGCTGTGCGAGCGGCTCGGCTACCACCTGCCGCTCGCGGTCAAGCGCGGCTATCACATGCACTACGCGGCGGCGCCGGGCGCGCGGCTGAACCAGCCGGTGCTCGACGCGGACAGCGGCTTCCTGATCACGCCGATGACGCGCGGCATCCGCCTGACGACGGGCGTCGAGCTCGGCTACCGCGACACGCCGCCGACGCCGACGCAGCTCGCGGCGGTCGAACCGGTCGCGCGTGGACTGTTTCCGCTCGGCGCGCGCGTCGACGGCGCGCCGTGGCTCGGCCGCCGGCCGTGCACGCCGGACATGCTGCCCGTGATCGGCGCGGCGCCGCGTCACAAGGATTTGTGGTTCGCGTTCGGCCACGCGCATCACGGCCTCACGCTCGGCCCCGTGACGGGCCGGCTGATCGCCGACCTGATGCTGGATGCCGCGCCGTTCGTCGACCCGACGCCGTTCCGGGTCGAGCGCTTCCTGCACGGCCGCTGACTCCGGCGCCGTGCGTGCAGTGGGTTTGCGCGGCTACCGAATCCGGCGCCGTGCGTGCAGCGAGTTTGCGCGGCTGCTGATTCCGGCGCCGCGCATGCAGCAGCGGGAACCGCGGACACGATCCCGGTTGCCCATCCAACGGCCGACCCATCCGGCGGACCGTGACGATCAACGTTTGGAGACAACATGCAACAGCACACGATGCGGCGCGACCTCAGTTCGCGCCAGATCTCGTTCATGGCCCTCGGCATGGCCATCGGCGTCGGCCTGTTCCTCGGCTCGGCTTCCGCGATCAGGACAGCCGGACCCGGCGCGCTCGTCGCATACCTGATCGGCGGCGCGATGATCTTCCTGATCATGCGCGCGCTCGGCGAAATGGCCGTGCACCGGCCGGTGGCCGGCTCGTTCAGCGCGTATGCGTTCGAATACCTCGGGCCGTTCGCCGGCTACCTGGTCGGCTGGATCTACTGGATGCTCATGGTCGGCGTCGGCGTCGCGGAAACCACCGCGGTCGGCATCTACATGGGGTTCTGGTTTCCGGAGGTGCCGCAGTGGCTTTGGGTCGTGTCGTCGATCGTCGCGATCGCCGGCTTCAACCTGCTCAACGTGAAGGTGTACGGCGAGCTGGAGTTCTGGTTCGCGCTCGTCAAGGTCGCGACGATCCTGCTGATGATCGCGGGCGGCGCGCTGATCGTGTTCACGGGGCTCGGCCATCACGGCGTGCCGGTCGGCCTGTCGAACCTGTGGCGCCACGGCGGCGTGTTCCCGCATGGCGTGCTCGGGCTCGTGAGCGCGCTGCCGATCGTTGCGTATTCGTTCGCGGGCGTCGAGATGATCGGCATTACCGCGGGCGAGGCGCGCGAGCCGCAAAAGGTGCTCCCGAGCGCGATCAACTCGGTGCTGTGGCGGATCCTGATTTTCTACGTCGGCGCGCTGTTCATCATCATGGCGCTCTATCCGTGGAACGAGCTCGGCACGCGCGGCAGCCCGTTCGTGACGACGTTCGAATCGCTCGGGCTTCGGCAGGCGGCGGGCATCGTCAACTTCGTCGTCGTGACGGCCGCGCTGTCGAGCTTCAACTGCGTGGTGTTCAGCGGCGCGCGCATGCTCGTGAGCCTCGCGGAACACGGCCTCGCGCCGGCGCCGTTCGCGACGCTGAGCGCGCACGGCTCGCCGTCGCGTGCGGTGGGCGTGACCGTGCTGTGCATGTCGGTCGGCGTGCTGCTGAACTATGTGATTCCGGAGCGCGTGTTCGGCTGGCTGATGTCGGTGCTGTCGTTCGACGTGGTCGTGATCTGGGCGATGATCATCCTGACCCACATGCGGTTCCGGCAGGTGATGGCCGCGAGCGGCGTGACGACGCGCTTTCGGATGCCGTGCGCGCGCGTCACGTCGTGGATCTGCCTCGTGTTCGTCGCGTTCGTGTTCGTGATGCTCGGCATCGATCCGTCGACGCGCGGCTCGCTGTATGTCGGCTGCGCGCTGCTCGTCGTGCTGACGGCGATCTATCGGCGGTCCGTGCGCCTGCAGGCGGCCGCGCAGTCGATGCGGATCGCGCTCGAGGCCGAGCGCGTGTGATGGTGATTCGCCGGGCGTCGGCGCGGCGGCGAGCAGGAAATATCGAGCAGGCGGCCGCGACCGCGTGGAATCAATACCGCGACAGCTGGCTGCCGTTGATCTGCACGCGATCGCCCGGCCGCAGGTCGCCCGGCGTCGGCACGTCGAACGAGCGCATCGAGCCGTCGCTGACCTGCACGTCGATCCGGTAGCTGCTCGGCGCTTGCTGAGCGCCCATCTGCTGGCCGATCTGGTTGCCCGCGACCGCGCCGCCGAGCGCGCCGATCACGGTCGCCGCGTCGCGGCCGTGGCCGCGGCCAAACTGGTTGCCGATCACGCCGCCGAGCAGCGCACCGACCACGGTGCCGGCGACGCCCGCCGGCGCGACCGCGCTGCTGACCGGGCGGATGTTCGAAATCGTGCCGTATTGCGTGCCGTACTGGTTCCCGTACTGCTGGTTGCCGTACTGCGAATCGTACGGAGACGGCGCCTGGTTCGGATAGGCGGGTTGCTGATACGCGGGCTGCTGCACGTAACCGGGCTGTGAATACGCGGGCTGCGCGTACTGCTGCTGCGGATAGCCCTGCGCGCCATACGGGCCATAGCCCGGCGCGACGCAGGCGGTCAGCGGGAGCGCCGCCACGGCGACGAGCGAGGCGAACAGAACGGTCTTCGAGGATGGCATGCGCTTCATGGTGTTTCCTGCTTCGGCAACGTGTTCGCCGAGGGGATCTTCGGACGGGGTGGCGAACTCGGCGTGAGTATAAGGAATGGCCGCAGGCGCGTCCGGAGCGGCCCGGTAACAACGTGTAAAGTCTGTTGCCGCGTAAATCGGGGGTTCCGAACGGGCGGCGGGGCGGGTTTCGCCGGGGCAGTGTTCGGTCTGGGCAACCGGCCGCCGGCCCGCCACGCATCACGAAATCGAATGCGCGGCATCGCGACATTTAATTGGCGCCGCGCACCGGCGTCCGATATCGTGACCGGATTCCCCATTCCCGGCCGCGCCGCGCCGCGCCCGCAGCGGTTCTTCCCGCTGTCCGTTTCGGCGCGGCGTCGCGACCGCCTCACAGCCCCAATGCCATGACTGACCGCATTTTCATCAACGCCGTCGACGCGGACGGCCAGCCCGTGAACCTCGTCGTCAGCGACGGACGCTTCGTCGCGATCGGCGCCGACTGCGCGCCCGCGCCCGGCGTCGAGACGATCGATCTCGACGGACGGGTCGTGCTGCCCGGCTTCGTCGACGGGCACATCCATCTCGACAAGAGTTTCGTCGGCGATCGCTGGGTGCCGCACGAAACCGTCGCGACGCTGCGCGAGCGGCTCGCGGTCGAGAAGCGGCTGCTCGCGGCCGCACCGCCGATCGTCGAGCGCGCGAACGCGCGAACGCGCTGATCGCGCAGGCGGCCGCGTTCGGCACCGTCGCGATGCGCAGCCACGTCGACGTCGACGCGACGACCGGCCTCGCGAACCTGCACGCGGTGATGGCCGCGCGCGAGCAATGGCGCGGGATCGTCGACATCGAGCTGGTCGCATTCCCGCAGGCGGGCGTCGTGTCGTGCCCGGGCACCGCGGAGATCCTCGACGCGGCCGTGCGCGAGGGCGCCGACGTGGTCGGCGGGATCGACCCGACGACGCTCGACGGCGACGCGGACGGCCAGCTCGACATCCTGTTCGGGATCGCCGAGAAGCGCGGCGCGAAGCTCGACATCCACCTGCACGAGCCGGGGCAGACCGGCATCGCGCAATTGCTGCGGATCGCGGCCCGCACGCGCGCGGCGGGGCTCGGCGGTCGCGTCGCGGTGAGCCATGCGTACGCGCTCGGCGAAGTGCCGGCCGACGACGTCGCGCGCACGGCCGCGGCGCTCGCC
>NZ_JAAGPL010000160.1:0-20010 GCF_017104785.1 Burkholderia sp. Ac-20353
TGTAGCGCTCGTCGCGCGCGCTTCGCGTGCTGATCACTGGCGCCAGGCGCCGGGCGTGCATTTCGTGGCCGCGCCCGAAGATCCGCAACTCTATGCGCGCGAGCTTTATGGCCTGCTGCGCGCCCTCGATCGTGCCGAGGTGGCACGCATCCTCATCGAAAAGTTGCCCGACACGATCGAGTGGATCGCGGTCAATGACCGCCTCGGGCGTGCCGCCGCCGCCTTCGAGGCGCAGCGGGGCTGAGCCGGGCCGCCGACCTGCCTGAGCGGCGCGCGCTCAGGCCAGTCGGGCGACGCGTCTTTGCGTAGCCCGGTGCGGCATACGTCGTTCACCCTTCAATGAAAACACCCCACGACCGTCACGGTGCGTGGGGTGTTTTGCTTTGCGTTGCCGCCGCGTCGTGCGCGGCGGCAGGCATCGGAGGGTTTGACGCGCGCCTTATTGCGGCGCCTTGCCGATGCCGGCGGCAGCGAGCTGCGTTTCGACGTACGCGGCGAACTGGGCGTGCAGCGCGGTGGTCGGGTGGAACAGATCCGCGAACATGTACGTCGTCGGCGCATTGGCCGTCGTCAGCGTTTGCGGCGAGCAGAACAGGGAGGTACCGAAATGGCTACCGTATGCCTGTGATGCTGCGTTGAGCTGGGCCGGCGGTGTCGACGGCGGCAAGCCGAGCGTCGCCTGCGGATTGGCCAGTGCATAGTTGGTGGCATTGGTCTGCATCTGCGCGATGTTGCACGCGGTACCCGTGTTCGTCACGCTGAATCCGAGGTTCGCCGCGTTCTGGATCGACTGGTCGAGCCACGAGAACGTGTCGACGGGGACGACCTTCTTGGTGGCGATCGACGGTGCCAGGCCCTTCAGCAGAGCGAGGTTGTAGACGGCCGAAATGAGCGAAAGCGCCTGGTCGGGCGCGTTCGCGGAGCCGGGCGTCGCGCTCACACTCGCATCGGCCGCGATCGCGGCTGGCGACTTGCCGATATCCGGGACCGTCGCGACCGCCGTCTTGGGCGCGCCGGCAATCTGCGTGTTGACGATGGTTGCCAGTGTCCCCGCGGCGGTGATGATTGGCATGACCGACGCAAAGTCGGTGCTCGCGTTCGGATCCGACGTGATGACCTGGAGTGCGATGGCGGCCGGGACCAGGGCCTGAGCCTGGCTGGCCGTAAAGCCCTGTGAAACCAACGACTGAACCGTTTTTTGCTGGGTTGCCGGATCGGCGACGAGGGTCGAGAAGGGGGTGGCGGCGAGTGCCTTGCCGAACGCCGTCAGGCCCGCACCGTTATTGTCCAGCAGCGCCAGGATTTCATTCGCGCCGCCTTCGACGAGCACAAGTTGGTTCGCGTTGAAGCTGCCGTGCTGTTGCAGATACTGCGCGACCTGCCAGGTGATGGGCTGCTCGCTCGCGGCGGGGATCGTGGCGCTGGTGTTGCTCACGCCGCCAGTGGAGACCTTTGCGCCACCTTGCGCGTAGTCGAGGCCCCCCGTTGCCGACAGCGGCAAGCCGAAGCCACCAACGAAGGCCGGCGTCAGCGAGTTGCCGAAATACTCGGAGACCTTCTGCGTCCAGACTTCGCCCGGGTTGGTCGTGAAGCGGCCGCCGCCAAAGCCCAGCAGAATTTGCTGCGAATACGTACCCGCGTCGGACAGGCTCGTGCCGAAAGCCACCACTTGCATGTTGATGCCGGCCGGCGGCGTGCTGGAAGCGTTGCTGCTGTTGTTGTCACCGCCGCCGCAGGCGGCGAGCAGCGTGAACGCCGCGCACGCGAGCGCGATCTGCGAGGTGCGTTTCAGGCGTTGTCCAGTGCGGGACGGTGCGTGTTTTTGTCGTTGCATCGATCGATCTCCTCGTAGATATGGCCTGATGTCGTCATCTGCTGCGCGCCTGCCCAGGTCCGGGTCACGCAGCGGCCGTTGGCTGAAATGGTTAGTTTTCCCTGCGTGCCGCTGCAAACGGCGCGGCGCGCGGATCGGTCACATCGGCGTCGGCGCTTCGCGCATGATATGCGCTCGCCCACTCGGGCGGGCCGAATACCGCGCGCAGCTTGTCGCGCCACCCCGCGACGCGCCACGCATCGGTGGCCATCGCCCCCCATTCGTGGAACGTCGCGACGAGCGGATTGTTCGAGCCGAGCCGCTCGACGATCCCGTACTGCGGCGGATCGTCCGCGGTTTCCTCGACGAAGCTGCCGAACAGGCGATCCCAGATCACGAGCACGCCTGCGTAATTGCGGTCGATATAGCGCGCGTTGCGCGCGTGGTGCGCGCGGTGGATCGACGGCGTGTTGAACACGTACTCGACCCAGCCGAGCTTGCCGATCGCCTGCGTGTGCACGAAGAACTGGAACGCGAGGTTGATCAGCACGATGCCGACGATCTGCTGCGGCGGAAAGCCAATGAGCGCGAGCGGCAGCCAGAACAGCCACATGCCCGCGACCGGGTACATCAGGCTCTGGCGGAATGCAGTCGAGAAGTTCATCCGCTCGGACGAGTGGTGCACGACGTGCGCGGCCCACAGCCAGCGCACGCGATGGCTCGCGCGATGGAACACGTAGTAGAGCAGGTCCTGCCCGACGAACAGCACCGCGAACGACAGCCAGCCGTCGTGCCACGTGAAGAGGCGATAGTGCCGGTAGCAATACGCGTACACCGGAATCACGAACAGCCACGCGAGCTTGTCCGCGCCCTGGTGCATCAGCGCGAGCGCCGCGTTGCACAGCGTGTCGCGCCAGCTGTAGACGGCGTCGTGCGGACGGGTGCGCGCGAGGTGCCAGGCCTCCCAGCCGATGCAGAGCAGGAAGACGGGCGCCAGCGCGAGCAGAAGCAATTCGACGTCGAATCGCATGGACGTGTCTCCTCCTTTCCCCTGCAAGCCTTTAGGCCGGGCAATCGGCCCGATTGTCGAGCGCGTTTGTCTGTATTGGTCAGGCCAACAGCCTACGCAATCGGGTCGCGCTAGGCGAGGGGGCAGCGTAGAGGGTTCCCTCAGAGGACAGGGTTTCTACCGAAGCCGCGCGGTACGGGGCTGCGCGGTGCGGCCCCGTTTTCTGGCATCAAGTCAATGCGCGCCCGCGTACACCCATTCGAGCAGGCTGTCGTGCGCGGCGCGCGCGGCTTCCGCGTGATCGTCGTTGATGAAGCTGACGACGACGTAGCTCTGGCCGTCCGGGCCGGCAACGTAGCCCGCGATCGCGCGCACGTCGCGCAGCGTGCCGGTCTTGATGTGCGCGTTGCCGAGCACGCCCGCGTTGGTGAGCCGGTTCTTCATCGTCCCGTCGATACCGGCGATCGGCAGCGAATCGATGAACGCCTGTGCGACCGGGCTCGCGTTCGCGGCCTGCAGCAGCGCGGCGAGCGACTGCGCGCTCACGTGCTCGTCGCGCGACAGGCCCGAGCCGTTGTCGAGCACGAGGTCCGGCATCGCGATGCCGCTCTTCTGCAGGAACGCGCGGATCGTGCGGCTCGACTGCTCGGGCGTCGCGGGCGGCTTGCCGGCGACCGCGCCGATCGTCAGGAACAGGTTGCGCGCCATCACGTTGTTGCTGAACTTGTTGATGTCGTAGACGACGCTGCCGAGCACCGGGCTGTGATGCACGGCGACGGGCCGCGCGGTCGTCGGCACCTTGCCTTCGCTGACGGCGCCCGTGATGGTGCCGCCGTCCTGCTGCCACAGCGCGAGGAAGCCGCGCGCGAAGAACGACGTGTGGTCGAGGATCGCGAGGTTCGTCGTGCGTGCGCCGCAGCGCAGCGGGACGTCGCCCGCGAATGACGCGGTCAGCATCCCGTCGCCCGCGGTCAGCGTCGGCCGCGCGGCCGATGCCGCCGCGCCGCACGAGCCGTTGCCCTCACGGAGCTGGTTGTCGATCGACAGGTTCGCGAGCGGCGGCAACACGTCGACCGCGACCTTGCCGTCGTCGCCGGGCGTCACCGTGAACGACACTGCCTTGAATGCGTACAGCAGCGGGTCAGGGCCGACGTTGTACGGCGCGCTCGAATCGTCGTCGAATGCGGGCAGGTCGCGCGTCGACGCCGCGAAATAGGTCTTGTCGAGCACGAGGCCGCCGCTCACGCGCTTGATGCCGGCCTTGCGGATCTTGTCGACGAGGTCGATCAGCTCCTCGGGCACGAGCTTAGGATCGCCCGTGCCCTTGATGTAGAGGTTGCCCTGCAGCGTGCCGTCCGGGTCGACCGGGCCGTCCGCATAAGCGGTCGTACGCCAGCGGAAGTCGGGGCCGAGGATCGACAGGCCCGAGAAGGTCGTGACGAGCTTCATCGTCGACGCGGGCAGCATCGGGCGGCTCGCGTTCCACGCGATGAGCGGCTCGGGATCGCCGACCCGCTCGACGACGACGCTCATCGCCGACGCGGGCACCTTCGCGCGCTGCAGCGCGACGAGCACGGACGGCGGCAGTCCGGCCGCGCGCGCGGCGGCGGACACGACGGGTGTCTTGTGCGGCGTCTTGTGGAGCAGATTCTTGCGGGCTTGGGCGGGCGGTGCGAATGCGAGGATGGTACAGGCGGTGAGGATGGCGGCCGCACGCGCGCAGAGGCGGGCGCGGGGCGCGAGCCGGGCGGAAAGGACGGAAATCGGCATGGACGAATACGGAAAAGCGGGGGCTTGAGCGGGGCGCGCGGCGCCAAAGCGCCCATTGTAGAGACAACTGACGACAGATCCGATGAAATCGGTCGGGCACGGTGTGCGATGCGCGTCGCGCGAGCGGGTAGTCCACGCCGCCCGCGTGCCGCGCACGCGATTCGCGGCGCTACAATGGTCGGCATGATTCACTCGTCCCACGGATGCCGACCCAGATGCGGATATTGCTTGTCGAAGACGACCGGATGATCGCCGAGGGCGTGCGCAAGGCGCTGCGCTCGGACGGCTGCGCGGTCGACTGGGTGCAGGATGGCGATGCGGCGCTCACCGCGCTCGGCGGCGAGACGTACGACCTGCTGCTGCTCGATCTGGGGCTGCCGAAGCGCGACGGCATCGACGTGCTGCGCACGCTGCGCGCGCGCGGGCTGGCGCTGCCGGTGCTGATCGTCACCGCGCGCGACGCGGTTGCCGATCGCGTGAAGGGCCTCGACGCGGGCGCCGACGACTACCTCGTCAAGCCGTTCGATCTCGACGAACTCGGTGCGCGGATGCGCGCGCTGATCCGCCGCCAGGCGGGGCGCAGCGAATCGCTGATCCGTCACGGCGCGCTGACGCTCGATCCCGCGTCGCATCAGGTGACGCTGGAAGGCGCGCCCGTCGCGCTGTCGGCGCGCGAGTTCGCGCTGCTCGAGGCGCTGCTCGCGCGGCCGGGCGCGGTGCTGTCGAAGAGCCAGCTCGAGGAGAAGATGTACGGCTGGGGCGAGGAGATCGGCAGCAACACCGTCGAGGTCTACATCCACGCGCTGCGCAAGAAGCTCGGTTCGGACCTGATCCGCAACGTGCGCGGGCTCGGCTACATGGTCGTCAAGGAAAGCTGACGCGTGAGGTCGATCCGTCATCAATTGCTGATCTGGCTGCTGGCGATCGTCGTCGCCGGCGTGGGCGCGGCCGGCTGGCTGATCTACCGGCAGGCGCTCGCGGAGGCGAACGAGCTGTTCGACTACCAGCTGCAGGAAATCGCCGCGGCGCTGCCGTCCGAGCCGTTCTCGCAGGTGTTCGGTTCGCGCACCAATGGCGACGAAGGGATCGTGATCCAGATCTGGAACCGCAACGGCGTGCTGATGTACTTCTCGCATCCGCGCGCGCCGATCGCGCCGCGCGCTGAGCTCGGCTTCTCGACCGAGCGCACCGACCGCGGCGAATGGCGCGTGTACGGCGCGATCGTCGGCGACAACGTCGTGCAGCTCGCGCAGCCGGTGTCGGTGCGCAACCGGCTTGCGGCAAACGTCGCGCTGCGCACGCTGTGGCCGCTGATCGTGCTGCTGCCGTTCCTCGGCGCGGCCGTGTGGATGATCGTCGGGCGCGGGCTCGCGCCGCTGCAGCGCGTGACGCGCGCGGTCGAGGCGCGCCGGCCCGAGGCGCTCGATCCGCTGCCCGATTCGCCGCTGCCGCTCGAGGTGCAGCCGCTCGTACATGCGCTGAACCGGCTGCTCGCGCGGCTGTCCGCCGCGCTCGACACGCAGAAGGCGTTCGTCGCCGATGCCGCGCATGAGCTGCGCACGCCGCTCGCAGCCGTGCAGATCCAGGCGCAGCTCGTCGCGCGCGCGAGGGACGACGAATCGCGCCGCGAGGCGCTCGCCGACCTGCAGGATGGCGTGACGCGCGCGACGCGCCTCGCCGAGCAGCTGCTCGCGCTCGCCCGCGCGGAGCCGGACGGCGGCACGGTGCGCGAGGCGATCGACCTGCAGGCGCTGCTCGTCGAATGCGTGGCCGCGCACGCGCCGCTCGCGCAGCGGCGCGACATCGACCTCGGTTTCGAGGACGCGCAGCCCGCGCGGGTCGTCGCCGACGTCGCCGCGCTGCGCGTGATGTTCGGCAACCTGCTCGACAATGCGGTCAAGTACACGCCGGACGGTGGCCGCATCGACGTGTCGCTGATGCGCGATGCGGCGGGCCGCGCGTGCGTGCAGATCGGCGACAGCGGGCCGGGAATCCCGGCCGACGAGCGCGAGCGCGTGTTCGACCGCTTCTACCGCGACAGCACCGCGCGTGCGCGCACCGACGTGTCGGGCAGCGGGCTCGGGCTCGCGATCGTCAAGCGTGTCGCGGCCCAGCAGGGCGCGTCGGTGTCGCTCGGCGATGCGGCGGCGGGCGGCCTGCTCGTCAGCGTCGTGTTTCGCGATGCCGAGGTGCCGGCCGCGGTGCCCGCGGCCGTCTGAGGCCCGTTGATCGGCTGTCCGGCTGTCCGGGGTCCGGCTCTATTTCCCGCCAGCAGCACAGGCCCGAAATCGCGCGCCAGGCTGCTCAAACGGGCCGATTTCGCCGTTCAGGACCCGTCCAACGCCGATTAAGCCTCCTTTAAGACAGCGCCGGTACGCTGCGTCATAACAAAGAGGAGGTCCTACGATGAACACCCGATTCCTTGCGCGTGGAGCCGTTGCCGTCGCAGTGGCCGCCGCGCTGTCCGCCGCTTATGTCGCGGGCACCCGGCATGCCGATCCGCAGATCATCGCGCCCGCGCAGGCGGCCGCGCTGATGCCGGCCGAAGCGGCCGCGAAGACCGGCATCCCCGATTTCTCCGGGCTGGTCGAGACCTACGGGCCCGCGGTCGTGAACATCAGCGCGAAGCACGTGGTGAAGCAGGTCGCGCGGCGCATGCCGCAGCAGCAGCTTCCGGTCGATCCTAGCGATCCGTTCTACCAGTTTTTCAAGCACTTCTACGGACAGATGCCGGGCATGGGCGGCGATGCGCAGCCGGACGATCAGCCGAGCGCGAGCCTCGGCTCGGGGTTCATCATCTCTGCTGACGGCTACATCCTGACGAACGCGCATGTGATCGACGGCGCGAACGTCGTCACGGTCAAGCTGACCGACAAGCGCGAATACAAGGCGAAGGTCGTCGGCGCGGACAAGCAGTCCGACGTCGCGGTGCTGAAGATCGACGCGGGCGGCCTGCCGACGGTGAAGATCGGCGATCCGGCGCAGAGCAAGGTCGGCCAGTGGGTGGTCGCAATCGGCTCGCCGTACGGCTTCGACAACACGGTCACCTCCGGCATCATCAGCGCGAAGTCGCGTGCGCTGCCTGACGAGAACTACACGCCGTTCATCCAGACCGACGTGCCGGTGAACCCCGGCAACTCGGGTGGCCCGCTGTTCAACCTGAAGGGCGAGGTGATCGGCATCAACTCGATGATCTATTCGCAGACGGGCGGCTTCCAGGGGCTGTCGTTCGCGATCCCGATCAACGAGGCGATCAAGGTCAAGGACGAACTCGTGAAGACCGGCCACGTGAGCCGCGGCCGCCTCGGCGTCGCGGTGCAGGGGCTGAACCAGACGCTCGCGAGCTCGTTCGGCCTGTCGAAGCCGGACGGCGCGCTCGTCAGCTCGGTCGACCCGAGCGGCCCGGCCGCGAAGGCAGGCCTGCAGCCGGGCGACGTGATCCTGTCGGTCAACGGATCGCCGGTGGCCGATTCGACGACGCTGCCGTCGCAGATCGCGGGTCTGAAGCCCGGCTCGAAGGCCGAGCTGCAAATCTGGCGCGACAAGTCGAAGAAGACGGTCAGCGTGACGCTCGGCTCGATGGCCGACACCAAGGTCGCGTCGAACGACGGCGGCCCGGTCGAGCAGGGGCGCCTCGGCGTCGCGGTGCGGCCGCTCACGCCGCAGGAGCGGAGCGCGACGCAGCTGTCGCACGGGCTGATCGTCCAGCAGGCCGGCGGTCCCGCGGCGGGCGCGGGCATCCAGCCGGGCGACGTGATCCTCGCGGTGAACGGCCGGCCGGTCACGAGCCCCGAGCAGTTGCGCGACGCGGTGAAGAACGCGGGCAACAGCCTCGCGCTGTTGATCCAGCGCGATAATGCGCAGATCTTCGTGCCGGTCGACCTGAGCTGACCGGCGCGAACAGGCGTCAGGCCGGGCGCGGCGGCGGCGCTGCCCGCTTGCGTACCGTGGTGCCCGGCATCCCTTCCGACCCACAAGGAGAGAAGAGCCATGCAACATTCACGCAGCGTTTCCCGATTCGCGATCGCCGCGGCGCTGGCCGTCGGTGTCGCGACCGGCGCAACCGGCGCGTACGCGCAGTCGGACGGCCTGCCCGCCGCACATCAGCAAGGCGACGTCAGCTTCGTGTCAGGTGGCATCGGGCAGGACGAATCGACCGCGTTCCAGCGCAATGAGGCCGCGTGGCCGCTCGCGTTGCGCTTCACCGGCGCGGGCGGCGAATTCCTCGCCGACGTCCACGTGCGGATCACCGACGCGAAGGGCGCCGAAGTGCTGAAGACCGACGCGCACGGGCCGTACATGCTCGTGAAGCTGCCGCCGGGCCGCTACACGGTGACGGCGTCGTACCAGGGCAAGGACGAGGCGCACGACGTGACGGTCGGTGCGAAGGGTGGCGCAAAACAGGCGTTCACCTGGAGCGCGAAATGAACGATTTCGCGCGGCGATAGCCGCAGTCGCGCAATTCGTGCGACTTTCGCCCATAATGAAAACCACGGCGTTCGTGCCGTGGTTTTTTTTCGTTTCCGGTGCATACCCTGGCTCGCCTGCCGGGCCCTCCGCAGGGGAGAACGATGTCCGACCCAGCCGATTCTTGCTTCGGTTCCTGCTTCGATTCCCGCTTCGAAATCGTGCCGAACCGCCATCGCGTGCGCGTGATCCATCAGGGGATTACGTACGCCGATTCCGTCGGCGCGCTGACCGTGCGCGAGACCGGCCTCCCGGACGTCCATTACCTGCCCCGCGCCGACGTCAACATGCAGCGGCTCGTACGGTCGGCGTTGACGACCGTCTGCGGGATCAAGGGGCACGCGAGCTACTTCGATTTGCAGACCGAAGACGGCGTCATCGAGAGCGCCGCATGGAGTTACGAGGAACCGAAGGAGGCGGCGAGAGCACTCGAGCGCTATGTCGCCTTCGACGCCGCCCGGGTCGACAGCCTGGTCGAAACGTCCTGATGCGGCGAGCGTTCATCGCGGAGGCAACATGGAGCTGAACGACGCGTTACGCATCCCGCTTGCGCCGTCGGTCGTCAGGGAGGCGCTGGAGGACATCGCGCTGTTGCGCGCGAGCTTCGACCATTGCGAATCGTTTGCGGTGCTCGCGCACGGCGAGTACGCGCTGACGCTGACCGTGCCGCTCGGTCCGTTGCGCGCGCGCTACGACGTGCGGGCGCACGTCACGGGCGAGCAGGGGGATGCGCAAGGGCAGCCGCGCCGGATCCTGAGCTTCAAGGCGCGCGCGGACGGCATGGGTGCGCTGCGCGGCCAGATCGAGCTCGTGCTGTTGCCGGAATCGGACGATGCGGACGCCGCGCGCATCGAGTATGTCGTGTGGGCAACGGCCACCGGGCCGCTCGCCGAGCTGCCGGCGCGGCAGATCGAAAACGCGCTGCGCGAATGGGCAGACGATTTCTTCAACGAATTCTGCGAGGTCGTGCAGGCCAAGCACGGACTCGCCCCGAACCGCGCACGCACGGGCCCGCTGCGGCGCCAGTACGTGTTCCTGCGGCCTGCGTTGCACGCGGGCGTGACGAAGCGTCCACCGCTGCAGCATGTCGGCGGCGCGCTGACCGGGCGTGCGGCCAGCGCGCTCCATCATCGTGGGTCAGCGCCGGTTCCGGTCTGGGCCTGGGCGGCGATGATCGTGTTCGCCGCGCTGCTGTTCTACGCGGCACGCTGGTTCAACGTCGGCTGAACGTCCCTGGTGCTGGCCGCCGGCCGCAGCCCCGCGCCCGCATCAATCGTCGTCCTTCAGCATCGCCGGGCTGTAGCGCAGCATGTCGAAGCAGCCGTCGACGAGCTTTTCCGCGTGCCTTTCCGCGTCGATTTCACCGGGCAGCATCAGCATGTCGCGCACGAAGCCGCTGACGAGCGTATGCAGCATCAGCGTCGCGCGCCACGTGTCGAGCCGGGCGGGCAGCAGCTTCAGCCGGACGGCCACCGCGAGATCGGCGTCGATCGTGTGCAGCGCCTCGCTCATCCCGGCGCGATTGCGCTGCAGCAGCGGCTCCATGTCCGCGACGTACTCGCACTTCATGAACAGGATGCTGAACACGCGACGCAGCTGCGAGTCGCGCTGCACGCCGAGCAGGCACCAGATCAGGATCTTGCGGATCTTCTCGAGCGGATTGCTGCCGGGCGCGTCGCTCGGCATCGTCTTCAGCTCGTCGATCGGCAGGAAGACGCGGTCGAACATCGCGTCGAACAGCTCGGCCTTGTTCGCGAAATGCCAATAGATCGCGCCGCGCGTCACGCCGGCGTGCTGGGCGATGTCGGCGAGCGACGTGTGCGACACGCCCTTCTCGAAAAAGACGTGTTCGGCGGCGTCGAGGATGCTGTTGCGCGTCGCAAGCGCTTCCTCCTTGGTGCGTCTGACCATGTGCAGGCCTGAATGGATCGATCAGTGGGACGGAACAAATGAGGTTTGCACCCTCGTCGCGGCCACGCAAACGGGCTATGCTTGCGGCTGGTAATAATTTGTAAGACTTGGCGGTCCTGACAGCGCGAGGGGCTTTTTACATACATCCGTGAATGTATATACAATACCACCCTACGATCGAATGACCCAAGTGGCAATCAGTTAATATCCCACTCTGCTGATTCCAGCCCCAGTAACAGTCCGCAGTTCGCGGCGTCTCGTCGGCATGGTGGTCTCGTGCCGCTTGCTGTATCCGGCAGTCCAGTAATTCAGGTGTTCGATCAGCGCCGTGAGGCGCATCCGTGTTGCGCTCCCGTCGGGCGCCGCACTCATTCCATTGGTTACAAACAGAGGTCGCTCCATGCGCGTCGAACGGGTTCCATACCGCTTAATCACTGTCGCGACGGCCGCCGTTTTCCTGGCCGCGTGCGGGAAAAAAGAATCGGCACCGCCGCCGCAAACGCCGGAAGTCGGCGTCGTCACCGTCCAGCCGCAAACCGTTCCGGTGTTCACCGAACTGCCGGGCCGCACCAACGCATTCCTCGTCGCGCAAGTGCGCGCGCGGGTCGACGGCATCGTGCTGCGCCGCGAATTCACTGAAGGCACCGACGTCAAGGCCGGCCAGCGCCTCTACAAGATCGACCCGGCGCCGTACATCGCGCAACTGAACAGCGCGAAGGCATCGCTCGCGAAGGCGCAGGCAAACCTCGCGACGCAGAACGCACTGGTCGCGCGCTACAAGGTGCTCGTCGCCGCGAACGCGATCAGCAAGCAGGACTACGACAACGCGGTGGCCGCGCAAGGACAGGCCGCGGCGGACGTCGCGGCCGGCAAGGCGGCGGTCGATACCGCGCAGATCAACGTCGGCTACACGGACGTCGTGTCGCCGATCACCGGCCGCGTCGGCATCTCGCAGGTCACGCCGGGCGCCTACGTGCAGGCGAGCCAGGCGACGCTGATGTCGACCGTCCAGCAGCTCGATCCGGTCTACGTCGACCTCACGCAGTCGAGCCTCGACGGGCTGAAGCTGCGCCAGGACGTGCAGAGCGGCCGGATCAAGACGAGCGGCCCGGGCGCGGCGAAGGTGTCGCTGATCCTCGAAGACGGCAAGACCTATTCGGAGCCCGGCAAGCTGCAGTTCTCGGACGTGACGGTCGATCAGGCGACGGGCTCGGTGACGATCCGCGCGATCTTCCCGAACCCGGGCCGCGTGCTGCTGCCGGGGATGTTCGTACGTGCGCGCATCGAGGAAGGCGTGAACGAGAACGCGTTCCTGGTGCCGCAGATCGGCGTCACGCATGACCAGAAGGGCCAGGCGGTTGCGATGGTGGTCGGTGCGGACAACAAGGTTGCGCCGCATCAGTTGACGACGACGGGCATGCAGGGTCAGGACTGGGTCGTCGAAGGCGGCCTGCAGGCGGGCGACCGCGTGATCGTGCAGGGGATCGACAAGGTACGTCCGGGCGCGACCGTGAAGGTCGTGGCGGCCAAGCTTGCATCGGCGTCGGCATCGGCGCCGGGTGCAGCCGCACCGGCCGCGGGTTCGTCCGCCGCTGCTTCGAGCGCGCAATAACAGGGAGCCTGTTTCATGGCAAAGTTTTTTATCGATCGCCCGATCTTCGCGTGGGTGATCGCCATCATCCTGATGCTCGCGGGGGTTGCGTCGATCTTTTCGCTACCGATCTCGCAGTATCCGACGATCGCGCCGCCATCGATCCAGATCACCGCGAACTACCCGGGCGCTTCCGCGAAGACGGTGGAAGACACGGTGACGCAGGTGATCGAGCAGCAGATGAGCGGTCTCGACAACTTCCTGTACATGTCGTCGACGAGTGACGACTCGGGCAACGCGACGATCACGCTCACGTTCGCGCCGGGCACCAACGCCGACATCGCGCAGGTCCAGGTGCAGAACAAGCTGTCGCTCGCGACGCCGATCCTGCCGCAGGTCGTGCAGCAGCTCGGTCTTTCGGTGACGAAGTCGAGCAGCAGCTTCCTGCTCGTGCTCGCCTTCAACTCCGAAGACGGCAGCATGAACAAGTACGACCTCGCGAACTTCGTGGCGTCGCACGTGAAGGACCCGATCAGCCGGATCAATGGCGTCGGCACCGTCACGCTGTTCGGCTCGCAGTACGCGATGCGTGTCTGGCTCGACCCGACTCGCCTGACGAACTACGGCCTCACGCCGGTGGACGTCACGACCGCGATCACCGCGCAGAACGTGCAGATCGCGGGTGGCCAGATTGGCGGCACGCCGTCCAAGCCGGGCACCATGCTGCAGGCGACGATCACCGAATCGACGCTGCTGCAGACGCCCGAGCAGTTCGGCAACATCCTGCTGAAGGTCAACCCGGACGGTTCGCAGGTGCGCCTGAAGGACGTCGCGAAGATCGAGCTCGGCGGCGAGAACTACAACTTCGACACGAAGTACAACGGTCAGCCGACCGCGGCACTCGGTATCCAGCTCGCGACCAACGCGAACGCGCTGGCGACCGCGAAGGCCGTGCGCGCGAAGATCGACGAGCTGACGCCGTATTTCCCGCACGGTCTCGTCGTGAAGTACCCGTACGACACGACGCCGTTCGTGAAGCTGTCGATCGAGGAAGTGGTCAAGACGCTGCTCGAAGGCATCGTGCTGGTGTTCCTCGTGATGTATCTGTTCCTGCAGAACCTGCGGGCGACGATCATCCCGACGATCGCGGTGCCGGTCGTGCTGCTCGGCACGTTCGCGGTCATGTCGCTGGTGGGCTTTTCGATCAACACGCTGTCGATGTTCGGCCTCGTGCTCGCGATCGGCCTGCTGGTCGACGATGCGATCGTGGTGGTGGAGAACGTCGAGCGGGTGATGGCCGAGGAGGGCCTGTCGCCGAAGGAGGCGACCCGCAAGGCGATGGGCCAGATCACCGGCGCGCTGGTCGGTATCGCGCTCGTGCTGTCGGCCGTGTTCGTGCCGGTCGCGTTCTCCGGCGGTTCGGTCGGCGCGATCTATCGCCAGTTCTCGCTGACGATCGTGACGGCGATGGTGCTGTCCGTGCTCGTCGCGTTGATTCTGACGCCGGCGCTGTGCGCGACGATCCTCAAGCCGATCCCGCAAGGGCATCACGAAGAGAAGAAGGGCTTCTTCGGCTGGTTCAACCGCACGTTCAACAACAGCCGCGACAGGTACCACGTCGGCGTGCACCACGTGATCAAGCGCTCGGGCCGCTGGCTCGTCATCTATCTGGCTGTGATCGTCGCGGTCGGGCTGCTGTTCGTGCGCCTGCCGAAGTCGTTCCTGCCCGATGAAGACCAGGGCCTGATGTTCGTGATCGTGCAGACGCCGTCGGGCTCGACGCAGGAAACCACCGCGAAGACGCTCGCGAACATTTCCGACTACCTGCTGAAGGACGAGAAGGAAATCGTCGAATCCGCGTTCACGGTCAACGGCTTCAGCTTCGCGGGCCGCGGCCAGAACTCGGGTCTCGTGTTCGTGCGCCTGAAGGATTACGCGCAGCGTCAGCACGCGAACCAGAAGGTCCAGGCGCTGATCGGCCGGATGTTCGGGCGCTACGCGGGCTACAAGGACGCGCTCGTGATCCCGTTCAACCCGCCGTCGATTCCGGAACTCGGCACGGCCGCCGGCTTCGACTTCGAGCTGACGGACAACGCGGGTCTCGGCCACGACGCACTGATGGCGGCGCGCAACCAGCTGCTCGGGATGGCGTCGAAGGATCCGACGCTGCAGGGCGTGCGTCCGAACGGCCTGAA
This sequence comes from Burkholderia sp. Ac-20353, assembly GCF_017104785.1. Lineage (NCBI taxonomy): Bacteria > Pseudomonadati > Pseudomonadota > Betaproteobacteria > Burkholderiales > Burkholderiaceae > Burkholderia > Burkholderia sp. Ac-20353. The sequence continues at coordinate 14,757 of NZ_JAAGPL010000160.1, forward strand.
CGATACGCCGCAGTACAAGGTCGACATCGACCGCGAGAAGGCGAATGCGTTGGGCGTGACGGCGGATGCGATCGACCAGACGTTCTCGATCGCGTGGGCATCGAAGTACGTGAACAACTTCCTCGACACCGACGGCCGGATCAAGAAGGTGTACGTGCAGTCCGACGCGCCGTTCCGGATGACGCCGGAAGACATGAACGTCTGGTACGTGCGCAACGGGGCGGGCGGGATGGTGCCGTTCGGCGCGTTCGCGACCGGTCACTGGACCTACGGTTCGCCGAAGCTCGAGCGTTACAACGGTATCTCGGCGATGGAAATCCAGGGCCAGGCCGGACCGGGCAAGTCGACCGGCCAGGCGATGGCCGCGATGGAAGTGCTCGCGAAAAAGCTGCCGGTCGGTATCGGCTATTCGTGGACGGGCCTGTCGTTCCAGGAAATCCAGTCGGGTTCGCAGGCGCCGATCCTGTACGCGATCTCGATCCTCGTCGTGTTCCTGTGTCTCGCGGCACTGTATGAAAGCTGGTCGATCCCGTTCTCGGTGATCATGGTGGTGCCGCTCGGCGTGATCGGCGCACTGCTCGCGGCGACGATGCGCGGCCTCGAGAACGACGTGTACTTCCAGGTCGGCCTGTTGACTACCGTGGGCTTGTCCGCGAAAAACGCGATCCTGATCGTCGAGTTCGCCCGCGAGTTGCAGGTGACCGAGAAGATGGGGCCGGTCGAGGCCGCGCTGGAAGCGGCGCGTCAGCGGCTGCGCCCGATCCTGATGACGTCGCTCGCGTTCATTCTCGGCGTGATGCCGCTCGCGATCAGCAATGGCGCGGGTTCGGCGAGCCAGCACGCGATCGGTACCGGCGTGATCGGCGGGATGATCACCGCGACGTTCCTCGCGATCTTCCTGATCCCGATGTTCTTCGTGAAGATCCGCGGAATCTTCAGCGGCGAGAAGGAAGATGTCGACGAGGCGCTGCGTCTTGCGCAGGATCACCTGCACCAGACCGAGAAGGGCGACCACGGCGACGACGAGAAGAAGGGGCAGTGATGATGCAAAAACACGCTTTGACTGCAATCGCAGTCGCGCTCTTCGCCACGGGCTGCACGATGGCGCCGCACTACACGCGGCCCGAGGCGCCCGTCTCGCAGGCGTTCCCGTCGGGCGGCGTCTATGCGACGCAGCCGACCGCCACGGCCGGCGCGCGCAGCGCGAACGGCCAGGCGGCGACCGACATCGGCTGGCGCGAGTTCTTCGTCGATCCGCGTCTGCAGCGGCTGATCGAGATCGCGCTGAAGAACAACCGCGACCTGCGGGTCGCGGTGCTGAACATCGAGGCCGCGCGCGCGCAGTACCAGATCACGCGCGCGGACCTGTTCCCGAAGCTCGATGCCGTTGGCAGCGGCTCGATCCAGCGGATCCCGGGTGGCGTGTCGACGACGGGCGCGCCGCTGATCTCGCGCAGCTACAACGTCGGGCTGCAGGCGCAGTGGGAACTCGACCTGTTCGGCCGGATCCAGAGCCTGAAGGACCAGGCGCTCGCGAAATACCTCGCGACCGCACAGGCCCGCAAGGCGACCGAGATCCTGCTGGTGTCGCAGGTCGCGGACCAGTACCTGACGGTGCTGTCGACCGACGATCTGCTGAAGGTGACGGAAGACACGCTGAAATCCGCGCAGGCGTCGTACGATCTGACGAAGCTGAAGTTCGACAACGGCACCGGCTCGGAGCTCGATCTGCGCCAGGCGCAGACGATCGTCGAGACGGCGCTCGCGAACCAGCAGGCGCAGGCACGTGCACGCGCGCAGGCGCTCAACGCGCTGGTGCTGCTCGTCGGCGAGCCGCTGCCGGACGACCTGCCGCCGGGCCTGCCGCTCGACGCGCAGAACTTCCTGACCGATATCCCGGCCGGGTTGCCGTCGGATCTGCTTGCGCGCCGTCCGGACATCATGGAAGCCGAGCAGAACCTGCTCGCGGCGAACGCGAACATCGGCGCGGCGCGTGCGGCGTTCTTCCCGAAGATTTCGCTGACGGGCGCGTTCGGCACCGCCAGCCCGACACTCGGAGGGCTGTTCAAGGCCGGCACCGCGGCGTGGTCGTTCGCGCCGCAGATCGCGGTGCCGATCTTCGAGGGCGGCGCGAACCTCGCGAATCTCGATCTCGCGCACGTGCAGAAGCGCATCGAGATCGCGAACTACGAGAAGGCGATCCAGTCGGCGTTCCGCGAGGTGTCGGATGGGCTGGCCGCACGCGGCACGTACGACCAGCAGATCGCCGCGCTGCAGCGCAACGAGCACGCGCAGCAGCGTCGCTACGACCTGTCGGACCTGCGTTACAAGAACGGTGTGGACAGCTACCTGTCGGTGCTGACCGCGCAGACGGACCTGTATTCGGCACAGCAGTCGCTGATCAGCGCCCGGCTTGCACGCTGGACGAACCTCGTCGACCTGTATCGCGCGCTCGGCGGCGGCTGGGTCGAGCGGGCCGGCGAAACGCCGCGCCCGGCCGATCAGCCGGTCGACTACGGCAAGGCGGCGGCGCCTGCGCCGGCGTCAGCCGCTGCGACGAACGGGTAAGCGCGGCCGGTCATCGCGATGCATGGCGGGCAACCGCCAATGTCGCGCCGGCCGGCATTGCGTGCGTAACGCGACACACGATACGCACGCAATTCCTCGCACATGACAACGCCACGGACGAAAGTCCGTGGCGTTTCTTTTTGGGCGGGCGCTTTGCATAGGTGAGTGGGGGCGTGTGATCGACCCGGTATGCAACCGCGATTCGCCGGCATGCTGCGCTGTCGATCCGCACTATGGCGACAAGCGCGTCAGGTTCTTCGATGATGCGCCGCGCCAGCACTGCACAACGAAAAACGCCACGGCATGGCCGTGGCGTGTTCCGATCCAGACTCAGAGCGCCGCATCGCGGCGCGATCGGGCGGTCAGTGCAAATCGACCGGCCGCCCGTCGAAATCGTGGCCTGCCCGGCGGATGTCGCATTTCGCTTCCTTCTCACCCTTCACGCCGTTGAACACGATATTCAGGACCACCGAGGTTACCGATGCGAGCAGGATGCCGCTGTGCAGGATCGGCGCGAGCGCGGACGGCAGCTTCGAGAAGAAGTGCGGCGACACGACCGGCACGAGGCCCATGCCGATGCTCACGGCGACGATGAACAGGTTGTTGTGGTTGTCCACGAAGTCGACCTTCGACAGCACCTTCACGCCGTTCGCCGCGACCATCCCGAACATCACGATCCCCGCGCCGCCGAGCACGAACGGCGGCACCGACGCGACGACCTGCGCCATCTTCGGGAACAGGCCGAGCATTACCAGGATCACGCCACCCGTCGCGCAGACGAAGCGGCTCTTTACGCCCGTTACGCCGATCAGCCCGACGTTCTGCGAGAACGACGTATGCGGGAACGAGTTGAAGATGCCGCCGATCAGCGTGCCGAGGCCGTCGACGCGCAGGCCGCGCACGAGACGTTCCTGGTCCACCGGACGCTCGACCATGTCGCCGACCGCGAGGAACATCCCGGTCGATTCGATGAACGTGACGAACATCACCGTGACCATCGTCGCGATCGACAGCGGATCGAAATGCGGCCAGCCGAAGTGGAACGGCATCACGAATCCGACCCACGGCGCGAGCGCGACGCCGTCCGTGTTCACGCGGCCGATCGCGAATGCGATCGCGAAGCCCGCGACGATGCCGAGCAGCACCGAGATGTTCGCGATGAAGCCGCGGCCGAACTTGTTGATCAGCAGGATCAGCGTGAGCACGAGCAGCGACAGGCCGAGGTAGACGGGGCTGCCGTACTCCGGATTGCCGACGCCGCCTGCTGCCCAGTTGATGCCGACTTCCATCAGCGACAGGCCGATCACGGAAATCACCGTGCCGACGACGACGGGCGGGAAGAAGCGCAGCAGCTTGCCGATCATCGGCGCGAGCACGATGCCGATGATGCCGGCCGCGATCGTCGAGCCGAAGATGTCGAGAATGCCGAGGCCGGGGTTCGTGCCGATCGCGATCATCGGGCCGACCGCCGCGAACGTGCAGCCCATGATCACGGGCAGGCGGATCCCGAAGATCCACAGGCCGAGCGTCTGGATCAGCGTCGCGATACCGCACGAAAACAGATCGGCGCTGATCAGGAACGCGATCTGGTCTTTCGGCAGCTTGAGCGCGCCGCCGACGATGAGCGGCACGGCGACCGCGCCGGCGTACATGACGAGGACGTGCTGAAGACCGAGCGTTACGAGCTTGCCGGTCGGCAACACTTCATCGCACGGATGGACCGTGTTCGATTGCATCTGTCTCACTCCATGATCTTGTTTTCAGGGTGATACGAAGTTATGCGGAACGGCCCCCCGCAACAAGAGCACTGGGTTCTATTCCGTTCTTTGCTGGTTCGATATGCCAATCCGGCATGGAGCAGGGTGTCGAGCATCGGGAATCTGCCGTAGGAGTGAGGTTTCCCGGTTTTATAGCCGTCCAAAATAATGCGGACCCCCATGTCAAATATGGGTCGCTTTATGGTGTGTATCGCGGTTCGGGAATAGTGGTCATTTCGGGGGGTGAAAAATCGCACGGGGTTAACCCGCGAACGGGCGCTTTGGTGCGCGCGGCGCAGTGGGTTGCATTGGCGTTTCGCGATTGGAGAAAAATGGGGCGCATAGTGCGATCCCGTTATCATCGAAGCCTGTCCATTCATATCGCCGCTTCGTCATGCGCTTGCTCGGAATCGATCTCGGCACCGGCTCGGTGAAACTCGTCACGCTCGATGCCGATGGCGTCGAACGTGCGGTCGCGAGCGAACCTTATGCGTTGTCGTCGCCGCAGCCCGGCTGGGCGGAAATCGCGCCGGATGCGTGGTGGCAGGCGCTCGTGCGTGCGGCCGCGCGACTGCCCGCCGATGAACGGGCGCAGGTCGCCGCGATCGGGTTTTCGGGGCAGATGCACGGCGTCGTGCTGATCGACGCGGCTGGCCGCCCGGTGCGGCCGGCGCTGCTCTGGCCCGATACGCGCGCGGCCCGCTACGCCGACGCGCGCGATTGGTCCGACGCGGCGAACCCGGTCGCGCCGGGGATGGCGGGCCCGCTGCTGCGCTGGGTCGCCGCGCACGAACCGGCGTCGCTGGATGCCGCGGATCGGGCCGTGCAGCCGAAGGACTGGCTGCGCATCGTGCTCGGCGGCGACGTCGCCGCCGATCCGAGCGATGCATGCGCGACCGCGCTCGCGGCGCCGGACGGCGCAGGGGATA
>NZ_JAAGPL010000161.1:0-19459 GCF_017104785.1 Burkholderia sp. Ac-20353
CGAATTGTCGCCGTATCGGACATCATGGACACTCGCGCCGGTCATGACCTGGTCACTCGCATAAGCCGCCCGCATGATCCGCAGGTGCGGGTGCGAGCGATACGCGAGGCCGGAGCGGAATGTCCCTAAAGCGTTGGTGGTCAGATCTGGACCATCTCGAAGTCTTCCTTGCGCGCGCCGCATTCCGGGCAGGTCCAGTTGATCGGGACGTCTTCCCAGCGCGTGCCCGGGGCAATGCCCTCTTCCGGCAGCCCGGCTTCTTCGTCATAAATCCAGCCACAAATCAGGCACATCCAGCTCTTGTATTCCATCTTAAGCCGCGTAGGGAAAGTCGGTAAATTCGGGAGCCATGATGGTACCGTGTCGGGGCCGGACTGCCTAGCAATCGCGCTCTAGTCGAACGCCTTCGTTGCGCCGCGCTAAAAAATCCGTTCTGCGTGCCGGCTTTCCGCCGCATAATGACTGCAACGGGCGCACACCAATGGTGCAGCCCGCTCCGCTTGAACGTTTCTTCTTGCCCCATTTGTCCATGTCCAGCAACGCCCCTCCGATCGTCCTTACCTTCGGCCTGTCCGATCCCACCGGTGGCTCCGGCCTCCAAGCCGATCTGATGACCCTGGCGAGCATGGGCTGTCACGGCGTGTCCGTCCTGACGGGCTACACCGTGCGCGACTCGGCTGCCTGCGACGAAGTCACGGGCCTCGATCCCGACGTCGTCGCCGCGCAGGCGCGCATGCTGCTCGAGGACATGCCGGTCGCCGCATTCAAGATCGGCGCGGCTACCCGCGCGGAAGTCGTGAGCGCGATCGCCGAGGTGGTCGCCGACTACGATGGCGTGCCGCTCGTGCTCGCGCCGGACTTCACGCTCGACGACGAGCACGTGCTGGCCGCCGACGACCTGCGCGAATCGATCGCCGACCTGCTCGCCCCGCAGACGACGCTGCTCGTCGCCGACTACGCGACGCTGATCGCGCTCGCGCAACCGGACGGCGACGCGGAAGCGCCGAACCTCGACGCCGCGCTGTCGCATCTGCTGTCGCAGGGCTGCGAATACATCCTCGCGTCCGAAGCCGGTTCGCACCGCCTCGTCAATACGCTGTACGGCGAGGAAGGCCAGATTCGCGAGGACATGTGGGACCGCCCGCCGCATCGGCTGATGGGCCTCACCGATACGCTCGGTGCGGCGATCGCCGCGCTGCTCGCGAACGGGCAGGAGCCGCCCGAAGCGGTGCGCGAGGCGCAGGAATACCTGTTCCAGGCCGTGCGCGACGCGTTCCGGCCGGGCATGGGCGCTTACCTGCCGGATCGCTTCTTCTGGGCGCGCAGCAACGACGACGACGCGTCGCCGCCTGCCGCAACGCCGGACCTGCTGCCGAGGACGTCGCACCGGCATTGAGAAATGAAGAAATAAAAAAAGACCCGCATCGCTGCGGGTCTTTTTTTGGCTGGAACGCGCGTCGCCGCGCGTTCCGGACACCATCGACCGAAGTCGATTACATGTCCATGCCCATGCCGCCCATGCCGCCCGGCATGCCGCCCGCCATCGGAGCGTCTTCCTTCGGCAGTTCTGCGACAGCTGCGTCCGTCGTCAGCAGCAGGCCTGCGACCGAAGCTGCGTTCTGCAGTGCGGTGCGCGTGACCTTGGTCGGGTCGACAACACCAGCCTCGACCATGTCGACGTACTCGCCCGTCGCTGCGTTGTAGCCGTAGTTGCCCTGGCCTGCAGCAACTGCCGCCACCACGACGCTCGCTTCTTCGCCGCCGTTCGTGACGATCTGGCGCAGCGGCTCTTCCATTGCGCGCAGCACGATCTTGATGCCGGCGTTCTGGTCGGCGTTGACGCCGGTCAGGCCTGCGATCGCGGTGCGAGCGCGGATCAGCGCGACGCCGCCGCCAGCCACGATGCCTTCTTCCACAGCCGCGCGCGTTGCGTGCAGTGCGTCTTCGACACGTGCCTTCTTTTCCTTCATTTCGACTTCGGTCGCAGCGCCGACCTTGATCACTGCCACACCGCCGGCCAGCTTGGCCACGCGCTCTTGCAGCTTTTCACGGTCGTAGTCCGACGTCGCTTCTTCGATCTGCGTGCGCACTTGCTTCACGCGCGCTTCGATGTTCACGGCTTCGCCTGCGCCGTCGATGATCGTCGTGTTTTCCTTGCCCACTTCGATGCGCTTCGCCTGGCCCAGTTCGGCCAGCGTTGCCTTCTCGAGCGTCAGGCCGGTTTCTTCCGCGACGACCTGACCGCCGGTCAGGATCGCGATGTCTTCCAGCATCGCCTTGCGACGATCGCCGAAGCCCGGCGCCTTGACCGCAACGGTCTTCAGGATGCCGCGGATGTTGTTGACGACCAGCGTTGCGAGCGCTTCGCCTTCGACGTCTTCAGCGATGATCAGCAGCGGACGGCCAGCCTTTGCGACTTGCTCGAGCACCGGCAGCAGATCGCGGATGTTCGACACCTTCTTGTCGTGCAGCAGCACGAACGGGTTGTCGAGGACGGCGACTTGCTTGTCCGGGTTGTTGATGAAGTACGGCGACAGGTAGCCGCGGTCGAATTGCATGCCTTCGACGACGTCCAGCTCGTCGGCCAGCGACTTGCCGTCTTCGACGGTGATCACGCCTTCCTTGCCGACCTTGTCCATCGCTTCAGCGATGCGATCGCCGATCGACGTGTCGCTGTTCGCCGAGATCGAACCGACTTGAGCGATTTCCTTGTTCGTCGTGCACGGCTTGCTGATCTTCTTCAGCTCTTCGACAGCCGCTGCGACTGCCTTGTCGATGCCGCGCTTCAGGTCCATCGGGTTCATGCCCGATGCGACGTACTTCATGCCTTCGCGGACGATCGATTGCGCGAGGACGGTTGCCGTCGTCGTGCCGTCGCCTGCGTTGTCGCTGGTCTTGGAAGCGACTTCCTTGACCATTTGCGCGCCCATGTTCTGGAGCTTGTCCTTCAGCTCGATTTCCTTCGCGACCGACACACCGTCCTTGGTGACCGTCGGGCCGCCGAAGCTGCGCTCGAGCACGACGTTGCGGCCCTTCGGACCCAGCGTGACCTTCACTGCGTTGGCGAGAATGTTCACGCCTTCGACCATCTTCGCGCGGGCGGAATCGCCGAATACGACGTCTTTAGCTGCCATCTTCTAACTCCTTGGATTCTTGGGAATATGTACCGTTATGGGACGCTTACTTGGCGTTGACCACGGCCATGATGTCTTCTTCGCGCATCACCAGCAGTTCCTGGCCGTCGACCTTGACGGTCTGGCCAGCGTACTTGCCGAACAGCACGCGATCGCCGACCTTCACGTCGAGCGCGATCGGCGCGCCCTTGTCGTCGCGCTTGCCCGGGCCGATGGCCAGGACTTCGCCTTGATCCGGCTTCTCAGCGGCTGCGTCGGGGATCACGATGCCCGATGCCGTCTTGGTTTCCTGATCCAGGCGCTTGACGATCACGCGATCGTGCAAAGGACGAAGGTTCATATCCACTCCTCTCTTGACTGAGATTGAAGAACACTTTGGGAATCTGCCCGGCGGTTCGCCCGGCAGAGAATTGTTAGCACTCTCGTGCAGCGAGTGCTAATTATATGGACGCGTTTTGACAAATTCAAGAAGGGGCCGGCGACGCCGATATCACGGGACGTCCGGCGCGAGTTCGCCCGGACGGGCGGCAGGTGCAGGCAAAATTTTCAGTGCAAAATCAATAGCTTATAAAAATCCACCGAAGCATGGACAGGCCGCGGCCCGCCACGACGGGATAACGAAAGACAGAAAAACGGGCGCCGGGTTCCACCTAGGGAAATCGCGCATTCGGGTGGAAAATTTCGGGAATCGCGCGATCGTCGCGCGTCGGCGGAGGACGGTTCGTGTCGCGCACGGGGTTCCATCCCATTTCAGGTGCACGCCGCCGGCATCGACGCGCGCGGCACGGTCCGCGAAGCGGTTTCGCGGACCGACGGCGGCACACCGCCCCGTTGCGAGGCGGCGGTGCAGTGAGAAAGGTTCTTCATGGCTGGGCGAAGAACCGACAGGAAGCCGTGTCTGCGCGATCGCCGGTTCGAAGGGCGGACCGGAGCCGGCGATGGGCGGATGCATGGCATCCATCGACGGCCTGTCGCAGGTCAGCTTCGGCTTCTGACAACCGACGCTAGGCCGATTTCGTGAACAGCACCATGCCTTCGATGAGCGAGTCCTCCTTGCAATCGTCGGACATCGACTCGTCGAGCATGCGAATGATGTTCCATGCCCACTCCGGCAGCGCGCCCTTGTCCAGCGACAGGCCAAGCGACAGCAACATGGCCATCTGGTTTTCGAACAGCTTCTCCGGACTATGCAGAGACCGGATCTCCAACGGCCCCAGGTCGGCCGCAAAGCTTTCGAGCAGATAGGCACGCGTGAACATCCACTTGTCGTCGAGATGCTTGAAGTATTCCGCGTTCTTGTCGCGCCCGATGCGCGACTTTCTGTCGTGGACGATATTGCGCATGAACTCGCGGACGCCATCGGCGATTTGCTGGCTTCGGCTATCGGCCAGAATGATGCCCATCGCCGCAGACAGGATCACGTTGCCGTTCTCGAAGGGTTCCATGAAGATCGCATGGCCACCCGGCTTCAGCACGCGGGCGACGTGCCTGAACATCAGGTCGGGGCGATACAGGTGATGCGCGATCGCATAGCCCACCACGAGGTCGACCGACGAGTCATGGAAGTCGAGTTGCTCGGCGTTCAGTTGCAGCACGTCGACCTTGCACTTGCAGTTGATGTCGACCAGGCCCTGCCTCAACAAGGCAAGCATCTCCATCGAAAGATCTGAGCAGATGATGCGGACGTTCGACAAATGGCCAAAGATCCGGATCAGTGAAAACACCGATCCGCCCGCTCCGGAGCCGACATCGAGAATGACGAAATCGTCCGCGCCGCAAGGCTCGCGGACGTTCACCGCGTTCAAGGCCTGCTGGATGACACCGTCGCAGTGATCCGAGTTGTAATGCGTCCTGACGTACTCCTGCGCCCGGCTCTTGAACTGTTCCGTCATATACGAATCGACGAAACCGCTGTCGTAGCCCGGTGTCAGCACGCCGAACCGCTCAACCAGCGCTCCGCGGAAGATCCCTTCCAAATTGCTCATGTCGACAGCCCTCTTTTTGGCCTTGAGACTCGTGCCTGGAGAAACGCCGGAATTGGCGCTCTCGCAGATGACTTCAGGTCCGCCTAGCGGTATGTGACGCATTCGTACTTTCAGACAGGCGCATCCACATCATGCTTGAAGGCACCGAATCGCCCGTCCGTCTCGACCACGTGTTCGAGTTTGTGGCTCTCATGCAGGCCCGGCGACGGCACCCCTTTCAATAAACCGTCCGCATGACGCAGGCCGCAGGCCGCAGGCCGCAAAATCCATGTTAATCGCCAAATATGAAATCCCCGACAATCCCCGGCAATATAACGCGCCATGAAAATCGGCGACTCCTGATTCGCGTGTCGCCGATAGTCGGACGCATTGGCAAATTTCATTGCACCGCACGTCATGCGGCGCCCATTCCGCCATGCGCATGATCGATGCACCAATAAAAAAAGGTTCTTCACGGATGAGCGTGAAGAACCCTCGAGTAGCCACGTCTGCGCCGTCGCAAGTTCAAGCGGCGAATCGACGCCGACGCTGCGGCGGACGCATGCAATCCACGGGCGGCCGGTTGCCGCCCTGGCTTTTTCCCCTACCTGGACATGACCATTTCCATGAATGGCGTGGGTGCGTCGAATTTCAGCCCGAACCACTTCCGGTTGACGAACTCGTAGACGTACACCGGCGTCTTCGATTTTGCGAACACGCGCACGCCCCAGGTCTCGCCCGGCTTGATCTCGATGCTTTCGAAATCGAGTCGCACCGGCTTCGTCAGATCCAGCTTCTGAAGGTCGACGACGATGTGGCCCCTGATGTAGTTCTCCGGCGAAACAAGCTCGACACCGAACTGGCCCTGCTTGACGAAATCGACCGTCAGCGCGAAGCACAGTGCCGACAACTTGCCGGACGGGAGCGTGACGCGGTATTCGTGGAACGGCGTGTCGTGAAGCGAATCGCTCAATTCGAGCGAAGAGCCGCTCCGCCGCCAGCCCTGCTGTTCGCTGAACGCCTTCAGGCGCGCGAACTGCGGGGAGATCATGCTCCACAGGTTGCCCGGTGCCGCGAAGATCCGGTGACGCCACGAGTAGCGGCGGATCCGCCGGAAAGTGGCCAGTTCGCACGCCTGCTCGATGGCGGGTGTAAACGACACGTCTCCTCCGGCCACACCCGTTCGCTGCCGGGACCAGGACGCCAGCTTGTGCAGGCGATCGGCCTGGATTTCCCACGGCACTTCACTGCCGTGCTTCTCGAGAATGGCCTGAAGGACGGCCGCGTTTTCCTTGCCGGAGAAATGAGCCGCACAGTACGCCGCGTTGTTCTCGCCGATCCGCTGGAGGCCGGCGCGATCATCCACGGCACCGACGAGCGCGTGATACCACGACGCCGACTTGCCGGAGTCGTGCACGAACACCGCATTCCCGCATTCGACGATCTGGTCGTACGGTTGCGTATCGGGCAGCACGGGGACCGCGTTCATGATCAGCGCGGACAAGAGCGGGTGCAGCGTCTTGTAGGCGTTGTTGATCGTCGAGCTCGGCGCATGCAGCAGCAGGTCCGGCGAGTACCGCGCGAAGCGGCGCATCGCGTAATGGTAGTCAGTCTCGAACGGCAGCAAGGTCACGCGCAAGGAAGCTGGAAGGTCGTCGAGCAGCTTCCTGTATTCGTCCTCGCCCGGCTCCGGCGCGACGAGGTGAATGCTCCGACCTTCGTTCGCCAGCTTTCGAAGCGCCGGGAAAACGACTTCCCAAAGTCCCTTGGCACGGTGCGAGCCGGTCGCGCAGGCGATCACGAGCTCGCCATCGGCCTTCTCGTTGCTGTAATCGACCGGCAGCGCGCGCTGATCGTAGAAGGACACGGGGAAGCGATACAGCCGGTCATGCAGCAGTTGCTCCTCGAAGTATTCGACGAGCTTCGTGCTGGACAACAGGATCCCGTCGAACAGGGACAGATCCTTCCGGTATTGGTCGAGGCGATAGTCCTCGTTGCCATGCGAGAGCTCGCCCGCCTCGGCAAGCAGCGGAAGATTGTCGTCCAGGAAGTAGTACGACGGCACTTTCATGGCGCGCGCCGCATCGATCCATGCGCCGAAATAGGCGATGTGCCGGACGAAAATCACGCAGCTGGCGCGCGCGAGTTCCTCGACGCCGTAGCCCGTGCTCGGCGAAATGATGCGGACGCGCTTGGCGACTTCCGGCGGCAGCGCGTTGAAGTACAGGTACGTCGACGCGTCGTAGTGCAGATTGACGACGAGGATGTAGCCGTCGCCGCGCTGCGCGTCGCTCCAGGGCGCGACGGGCCAGCCGCGACCGTTCGCGTGCTTGACCGCGAGCGACCGAGCCACGGATTGCGTGCTGGCACCATGCACCGGGTCGGGTTCGAGGACGTCGTAGTCGCCGAAGTTCGCCGGAAGCAGCCGTTCATCGCGCGGCGTGTGCATCCACTCGTTGACCGCCCAGCTGTCGAGCGTATAGGTGTGCCCGAGGCTGTCGTTCGTGATCGGACCGTCCTCGATGCCGACCGACACGTCGACCGCCTTGACCTCGTATCGCTCCGCAACGCGACGCCAGAGATCCCAGTCGCACAAGCGCGCGATGAGCACGTGCGGATCGTAGAAGCCGACGTCCTCGATGATTTCCTTCGTCAGCAGCACCCCGTTGTTGGGAATGAAGTTCTCGATGCGCAGCGTGCCTTGCGAGCGCTGCGCGCCGAGACGAGTCGTCAGTACTTCACCCGTTGCCTCGTTGCGCAGCGACATCTCGACGTGGCCGTAGATCATCGCGTGCGGCGCCTTCTCGGATTCGCGCAGCAGCTTCTCGAGCGCATCCTTGTTGAACATCGTGTCGTCGAACGCGAAGGCCAGGCGATCCGAGCGCGCCTTCAGGTATCCCTCGTACTCGGAGATGGCCGGCAACCCGATGTTTTTCGGGTGCCGCAACGAGCTGACACGGCCATCCTTTTGCAGGAATTCCTTCACTTGATCGGCGGTGCCGTCGGTGCTCGCGTCATCGATGATGATTAATTCGATGTCCTTCAGGGTCTGGGACAGAATCGACTCGACGCAACGTCGGAACATGCCGCTCTTCGCGCGCCGGAACGCTGGCAGCAACACGGAAATCCGGGGCTTGTGCGATGGATCGTAGTCCGCTCCAGGAGTCCAGATCGTGTCACGAACAAGGTCTTTCACCAGCATGCGAATCTCTCAGGGTCGGTGTTCAGAAGGTGCGCCGGAGTATAACAAACGAAGCTTTCCGAGCCGTCCGCGACGAGGGCTGCGACGTTGCACCGACACTTGCGAACCGGTTACCGACGCCTTCCGGGAGAGCACCGGCGCCAACCCGACGAACCTCGGAGTGACGCAACCCGTGCGATCGCCATCCCGGTCGCTGCGGCGCGCCATCACGCGCTGCAAGCGCGCTCGTATTGCCGGCAATATCACGAAGCGGCGACGAAACGACATCGTCAGCAGAAATTGCCGGCACCCGAAAAAATCAGGAAACGTTGATGAAAGGAAGCCTGTCCGGCCTCGACAGGCCCATCCGCCTACGCCTGCTCAGCTCGTAAATCCAGACCGGCCCTTCCGCGTCCCTTACAAAAAATCTCATCAGGAACCTTCCTGACTGGAGCCCGCCGATGCCCCCTACCACGAGGCGAACGGGGCGGAATGGGTCAATCTCCTTCAGCGCCCGAACGACATTGGCAACGATTTTGCCGCTCTCGTCGACAAGCTCCAGACCAATTGCCCCATTCATGCCAACCGACGCCAGTTCGATCGCGAATTCAATTTTTTCGAATGGAGCCCCGTTGATGTCGACCAGATACTCGACAAACGGAACTTCGGTCAGGTTCTCACCAAGCCTCAGTTTTCTCGAAAAATTCCATTGCCGGTGCTGGCAATACGATTTGATTTCCGAAAATACCGGATTGATCATGGGCCAGATATTTCGGCCCAGCACAAACCTTCTCTTGACACGCGGCATCAAGCCGCGCGAATGAGCAGCCAGCACGCTCGCATGCCGAAGCGAGACAATCCGGTGCCCGGAGAACTGCCTCGTATACGAATACTCCAGCGTATCGTCGCCCGTATATGAAATATCCGGCAAGGCCTCGATCGATTGCATCTCTGCCGGCATCCCGCCCGCGTGCGGAACATGGCGCTGAGTCTGGCCCGGCTGAAAATCCAGCGACAGCTCCTGCGAATGAAACAGACGTCGTTGGCGCAGCACGTCCCTGTCGCCCGCCAGCGCCACCTCCCTTATTACGTTCGAATATTGTTCCGAGATGCGAACGATCTCGAAATTATTTTCGATCGAAATGCGTGCATTTCTTCCCATCTCGGCCGCGCCGCCGATGTCCGCTGCCAAACGACGCATCCGCTCGGCTAGGGCGGCCGCATCGTTTTGCTCGATCAGGTAACCGTTGAATCCATCGACGATGATGCCCTCCGGCCCGCCGCACTTCGTGGAAATGACCGGCCGCCCGCGGCTCATGCCCTCGATTGTCACGAACGAAAACGATTCGAGGTGGCTTGTCACGACCACGGCCAATGCATCGTCGTAGATTCTGTCGACGTCGCGTTCCTTCGGATGAAAATGAAATACGGACGTGAGGTTGGCATGCCACACCAGATCATGCAGGTGCGATACGTACTCATGGCCGCCGACGCCGTAGATGTGGAATTCCGTGTCACCCGGCGCAAACGACATATATATCGATGCAGCCTCGATGAACATCGGGATATTCTTGTTCGGCTCCATGGTGCAGAGCATGACGAATTTTCGAACGACGTTTTCGTCGCTCGAGAGCGGCGTCCATTCGCCACAACGCGTGCCGTTCGGGACAACGGTAACCTTGCCCGGTTCGAGGTTGTATAGCGCCCGGCAGCCATCGGCGGTGATCTGCGAGGGGCTGACGACCTTGCTGGCGGCACCGAGTTGTCGCATGTCGATCGCAGCCCATCGAGCGGCATCCAGCATGCGGGAAAGCCTGGCGCTAATCAGGCCATGCGAATGCAGGATGACCGGAATTTCTCGCTGGGCCCCTGCGAAGACAGCCGCGGGAACGACGTTCGTGTTGACCAGAACGGCATCCAGCTCGAGCTCTCGAAACAATGTACTCAGCCGCTGCGTCGTGCGCCGCAAGTGATCATCTTCCAGCTTCCGTTCCGATTCGCTGCCTTGCACCGGCACCCAGGGGCGGAAATCGGCGTCGATAACCGGAATCCCTGCCTCTTCTATTTCATCCCTGATCGGCCCCGTCGCCTTCGGAAAGATGGCGATCGCGTCGATCGAAGGTGAAATATTGACCAGGAAGTTGGCCAATGCGCGCTCCGCACCGGCCGGGTACGGTGAATGGGCAACAAAAGCGACTCGCACGTCGGCAGCGCATTTCTTGCGGCGTTCGGCAATACGCTTGATGAAGGCGCCAAACAGCGGCGCAACCACGTTCGTTGCGTAGCGCGCATGCAGCACGTCGCGCGCTGCCGCGCTGATCTGTCGTCGCGTCGCGTGATCGTCGAGCAGTCGGACCATGGCCCGCTTCCAGTCGTCCGCGGCATCCGCGACCAGGATGCCGGTCTTGCCGTCTTCGACCGCGGACACATAAGGCTCTACGTCGCTGTATATGCCGGCCGCACCGACTGCCGAAATTTCCAGAAATTTGTTAGGACACTTGGACGACTCGAATCGGGTGCGGCCAAGCGGAGCCAGGAGAATATCGGGCGCGCGCCGCGACAACATCTGAGCATACGCACGGTAACCATAGACGTAGGGCTCGAACTTGACTCGATCACTGTCAATGGTGGACAGCGATTCCGGCACCGCGTGTCCCATGTACAGGATGTCGAAATCGTCCCGCTCCTCACTGAGTTCCTTCAGCGCGCGGAACGCCGCATTGTCAGGACGCGGCGACCCCGCATAGCCGATCGTCAGACGGCCGCTCGCCTTCTCCAGTGCCGGCTCGAAATGCGTCAGGTCGATGTTTGTCGGAAGCACGACCACCTGCTTCGCGACGCTTCGCATGTCTTCCGCGAGAATCTCGTTATACGTGAGCGCGACGTCCGCATGACGGAGGCAATAGGTAAAGGTCTTGTATATCTCGCCGTCTTCATGGAATACGGCTGCGTATTCCTTCCAGTCCTTGCCGACCGTAAACCAGTTGTCGTCAAGCATGTAGACCGTGGGTATGCCGGCACGATTGCAGAAATCCATCAGGTCGCATGCCTGCCGCGATTTCGTTCTGCTGAAGATAACCACATCGCTGCCGAACACGTCTGCCCGCGTCGCGGCGGTATCCAGGATGCTGCGCCAGGTCACCGGCACGGACATCAGATCGCCGGCAAAGTAGTTGAAGAAACACAGCTGGTTGTGGGCCGGCTCGCCTGGCCCCCCGAGGACCGTAATGCGCAATGCCCCGGAGCTGGCATCGGAAACATCGGCCTCCTTCAACGCAATCTCGGAACGCGTGAAGACGGAAGTCGCGCGCGCGAGGACGCTTGCGTCGTGGCGCGACAGGTTTCTCGCGAAAGACGTGACATCGGCGCTGTCCCAATCGACGAGGCAGGACGTGGCCGGCAAGTTGCGCTGCAACATAGCGCGGCGGGCGGCCATGTCTCCCGAGATCAGCATGTCGTCCGAAAATGGATACTCGTACCACGTCCATTTAGGCTCGGGTTGCTGGATGGCCGTTGCGCGCCGGAGCATGTTGTTTCTGCTCAGATGCAGCGAATACTCCCACCAGAACGCGCGCTGCAGAATCGGCGACGTCGAGAAGCCCCCGCTTTCAAGAAACGCCTTCCTCTGAACGAGGCAGTTCGACATCGGCACGTAATCGGCCATCTCAACCCATCCCGGCGGATAGTTCCGGTGATCTCCACCGGTCGGATCGGCCAGCCATGAGCGCGTCTCGTCGCGACCATGCACCGACGTTGTCGGCGGGCCCGCCAATGCGATCGTATTCTCGTCGACGCTCTTGGCCAGTTCGCAGATCGACGCATGCCAGGCACGCACATCCACGCCCGGCCACAGAAACGTCAGGAAGTCGCCGTGTGCCGCTTGTGCGCCGACGTTGAACAGAATTGCCGGCGTGGATTTCTCGGTGACAGAGATGAATTTTGCGACCTGGAATGCTTCAAGCCCGGCGACATCCACCACCTGCATCCAGTAGGCGCCGTCGCCCACGAAAATATACTGGAAGCGAGCGGAGTCGCTACGTGCGATCTGGGCAAGATCGGCACATATGGCGGTTACCGCCGACTGCACAAGTACGTAATCCCCAACAAGCGGGACAATTGTCGTTATCGTTTTTTTCTGCATCGCCATCTCAAATCGTAAATAAGCTTACAAGACGGTTATGTTTTTTTTGGCCCGCCATCACGGTGCGTAACGCGTCAGCGATATTCGCACCGACCCTCCATTGTGCCGCCTGCCGATTGCGCTCAAGCAATCGATGAATGCCTGTTTGACGCAAGCTTGAACCACGAACAACCGTTCTGCGCCGCTGACATCGCCCGAAGACGCCTCGCGGGTAATCATGCTCACGTCCTGCCTCGATCAGATGAAAGTTCATGACACACCCTGGCGTGAATAAAGAGGCTCGCAATACAAGTGCGCGCTGCGCACCCGTCTGAGCAGGTTCAATCTGCGCCATTCGACCATCCGGATGCCGAATTTTTCGATTCCCGGGAGCGCCTGCAGACGGACGCGGATACGGCCCGCAGGAATCGCGACATTCGAGAACGTCACTTCGACCGGTCGAATCCCGCAGTCTTTCGACACGACAACCGGACTGCTCGCGAGCACGTGAGCCGAATCCTCTGACCATACTTCGCAGTCGAAAAGTGCCGTAGGCGCATGCGGCTCGCTCAGCGCCGTGATCGCGAGCCGCAAACCGGTGATCGTACCAGCTTCAGCCGGCACGTCGTAGATCCACGCCTGCCCGGCCTGCCAAAGCTCGCTCTCCTGAATGACGGCCCCGCGGCCGCCGAGATCGTGTGCCTCTCCGTACGTCTTCAACGGGATGAATGCGGGTGCGATCAGCGTCGACAGATCCTGCGCGCGACGCCGGCGCAGGTCGGCCTGCCAGTTGCTGTGATCGGACGAGCCGAGGCCCCGGTAACCGGCCCCCGGGAAATCATAGTCGTCCGGCGGCAGCACCGTCTCGCCGGCATTCGAGAAGAATCGCGCCGTGTGTTCGTTGAACCTCTGGAGATGGTACGGATTGGCCTGATTCAACCCCGTCGCCGCATACGGCGCGACGATCGTGATCAACGCGCGGTCCTTGCAGATTCGATGCATCTCGTGAATGACGCGTGGGAGATCGCGGACGTGCTCAAGCGAATGCGAGGCGACCAGATAGTCGACCGAGTCGTCGGACAATGGAATCCCTCGATCGAGGCCGCACACGATGTCGACGCCCCGCATCGCGAAACGGTCGATGCCGATGAAGCCGTCGCGCTTCACGGGGCCACAACCCAAATCGACCTTCACGATGCGCTGTGGCGCTATCAATCGTCTGCTCTTTGACATCAACAATTGCCCGTCACGCGGTCTCGTCCGGTTCCGTGACATTACCTTTTCCGGCAACGGGTCATATCAGCACGCGTCCGGCGTGCGATGTATCGGGCCATGCGGCGACCTCATGCAAAGCGCGGGCAACGCCCGCGATAGCGAGCATCCCCTTGCGCAGCCGCGCGACCAACAGCGGATCCTGCCGACGCAGCGTACATGACAGATTGTGGACGTCGCAATCATGCGCCCCTGTTCGGTCCTTGCCGTCGCCTCCGCCCTCGTAACGGCTCGTAAAGTAACACATCGAACCCACGCTCGAAAGACGAGCCAGTACGCGCCGGCGCGGCTTGCGCCGGCCTCCGCGCGCCAATCGCAGCCAGCCCGCGCGACGGCATGGCCAGGTGCCGCGACGCACGAGCTTGCGTCAGGATGAAACGTCGACCGTCGGCATCGCTCAACCGCCAGGCTGACAATTCATTCATTTTAATTACTCAGATCATTTCATTTTCAGATCACATCAAAGCAAAAAATCAATCTTCGTAATTAATCTCCTTTCAGTTTGTAACGCAGATGCGAATCATTCTCGTTTACGTTGACTTTCTCAATTGGTGCGCCTACGATCCGCCCCGTCGTGTCAATCGCCGCGCCCCGTCGACTCGATGTCGATGTCGAGGCGCCGATTCGCAAGGATTCCGCAACAAATAGAATCAGAGGGTTGAAATGAAGTGTGTGCCGTTCATCGGAGACTGCATCCGTCCGCGGATGCGCCCGGCCGCCCGCGCGGTCCTCGCCGCCGGGCTGTGGCTCGCCAGCGCCGCCGCGTTCGCGGACACGCCGGTCGACGCGCAGCCGGAGGCCCCTGAGGCCGATCTCGCGATCCAGGCGAAGCCGACCGACATGTGGACCGGCGTCTGGACCCGCCAGACCCTGCTCGGCGACATGGGCGGCATCCGCCCGTGGCTCGGCAAGTACGGCGCGACGCTGCAGATCACCGAAACCAGCGAATACCTCGCGAACCTGCGCGGCGGCCTGAACCGCGGCGGCACCTACGACGGCCTGACCACCGCGACGCTGTCGGTCGACACGCAGAAGGCGATCGGCCTACCGGGCGGCACGTTCAACGTCAGCGCGCTGCAGATCCACGGCCGCAACCTGAGCCAGTACAACCTCGGCACGCTGAACACCGCGAGCGGCATCGAGGCGCAGGACACGACCCGCCTCTGGGAGCTGTGGTACCAGCAGTCGTTCCTCGACAAGCGCGTCGACGTGAAGATCGGCCAGCAGAGCCTCGACCAGGAATTCATGGTCAGCACCTACGCGAACACATTCATCAACACGATGTTCGGCTGGCCCGCGCTGCCGTCGTACGACCTGCCGAACGGCGGCCCCGCGTATCCGCTCGCGGGCCTCGGCGTGCGCGTGCGCGCGCAGCTCACGCCGAAGCTCACCGCGCTCGCGGGCGTGTTCGACGGCGATCCGCTCGGCAACAACCCGAACAACCTGAGCGGCACGAACTTCAACCTGCACAACGGCGCACTCTATATCGGCGAGCTGCAGTACGCGCTGAACCAGCCGTCCGACGGCGAGATGGACACCGGCCATTCGAACGGGCTGCCCGGCACCTACAAGATCGGCGTCTGGTATCACAACGGCCGCTTCGCCGATCAGCGCACGGGCACCGACGGCCTGTCGCTCGCCGATCCGGCCTCAACCGCGAACGGCGACGCGCAGCCGCACCACGGCAACTACAGCTTCTACGCGGTCGCGGACCAGATGGTCTGGCGTCCGGACCCGAACGGCGCGAAGAGCCTCGGCGTGTTCGCGCGCGTGATGGGCGCGCCCGGCGACCGCAACCTCGTCAGCTTCGCAGCGAACGCCGGCGTCGTGCTGAAGGCGCCGTTCGAAGGCCGCGATAACGACAGCGTCGGCCTTGCCGTCACCTACATCCAGGTCGGCAACCACGTGAGCTCGCTCGACCGCGACCAGCTCGCGTTCTCGGGCGGCCCGTACGGCGTGCGCACCCGCGAGACGACCGTCGAGGCGACCTACCAGTACCAGGTCAACCCGTGGTGGGTGATCGCGGCGGACGCGCAGTACACGTTCAACGCGGGCGCCGGCCAGAACCCGAACGACCCGACCCAGCCGCTGCGCAACACGTTCGTGCTCGGCGCGCGCACGGTCATCACGTTCTGACGTCCGCACGCCGCGCGAACGCCCACCGCTTTTCGCGCGCCGCCCGGCGGCGCGCCACCCAGGAGATTCACATGATCGACTTCGCACCGCTTTCCGCACCGCTGCGCCGCGTCGCGACGGGCGCGACGGTCACGGCGGCACTCGTCGCCGCCGCTGTCGCGCACGCCGAGCCGCAAGGCTTCCTCGAGACGCTGCATCGCCACGCGACGCTCGTCAACACGGTCCCCGACAACGGCGACCAGAACCCGTACGCAATCGCGGTCGCGCCCGTATCGGCCGGCACGATCCAGCAAGGCGACGTGCTCGTCGACAACTTCAACAACGCCGCGAACCTGCAGGGCACCGGCAGCACGATCGTCGACTACCGTCCGTCGACGAAGCAGCTGAGCCTGTTCGCATCGATTCCGCGCGACCTGAAGGCGTGCCCGGGCGGTGTCGGCCTGTCGACCGCGATGACGATGCTGAAGTCCGGCTGGGTGATCGTCGGCAGCACGCCGAGCAACGACGGCACGACCAATACGAAGGGCGCCGGCTGCCTGGTCGTGCTCGATCCGCACGGCAAGATCGCGTCGACGTGGTCGACCCCGAACATCAACGACCCGTGGGGCAACATGGCCGTCGTCGACCGCGGCGACAGCGCGACGCTGTTCGTCAGCATGGCCGGCTTCGGCGTCGGCGGCGCGGACGGCAACCCGCCCGTCTACAAGCAGGCGACCGTGCTGCGTCTCGACCTCGACGTGCCGGCCGGCAAGCCGCCCGTGATCCGGCAGGAAACAGTGGTCGCGAGCGGGCTCGGCGCGCAGGCCGACAAGGGCGTGTTCCTGGTCGGCCCGACCGGCCTCGCGCTGTCCGGCGACCAGAAGAAACTGTACGTGTCGGACGCGATCGGCAACCGCATCGTCGAGATCGACGATCCGCTCACGCGCGACACGAGCGCGGGCGTCGGCCGCCAGATCACCGCCGACGGCTTCCTGCGCCGCCCGCTCGCGCTCGCGACCGCGCCGAACGGCCACCTGCTCGCGACCAACGCGCAGAACGGCCAGGTCGTCGAAATCGACCCGGTCGGCGGCAAGCAGCTCTACGCGCGCTGGATCAATACCGACAAGGCGCAGACGCCCCCCGGCAACGGCAACCTGTTCGGCATCGCGATGACGCCCGAAGGCGACGGCTTCTACTACGTCGCGGACGACGTCAACACGCTGATGCTCGCGAAGTAACGGAACCGATCATGGCAGACGAAACCAAGCAGCCGCCGCGTCCCGCGCGACGCGGCTTCCTGAAGGCCGGCGGCGCCGCGGTGGCCGCGGGCCTCGCAGCGGCGTCGAGGCCGGCCGCGAAGGCGGCCGATGCGCCCGCCGCCTCACCCGCACCCGCGTCCGCGCACGACGGCGTCGAGCCGTTCTACGGCAAGCACCAGGGCGGCATCACGACGCCGCAGCAGCGCCATGCGTATTTCGCGGCGCTCGACCTGACGACGGTCCAGCGCGCGGACGTGATCGCGCTGCTGAAGACCTGGACCGACGCTGCCGCGCGGATGTCGCGCGGCGACACCGCGCAGCCGCTCGTCACGACGGGCGGCGACGAGGTCGTGCCGGCCGATGGCGGTGACGCGCTCGGCCTCGGCCCCGCGCGCCTGACGATCACGTTCGGCTTCGGCCCCGGCATGTTCGCGCTCGCCGGCAAGGACCGCTACGGCCTCGCGAAGCACCGCCCCGCCGCGCTCGTCGACCTGCCGCGCTTCAACGGCGACCAGTTGCTGCCCGAAAAGACCGGCGGCGACCTGCTCATCCAGGCCTGCGCGGACGACGCGCAGGTCGCGTTTCACGCAGTGCGCCAGCTCGTGCGCCTCGGCGCGACGGCGACGCAGATGCGCTGGGGCCAGGCCGGCTTCACGTCGGGCAAGCCCGGCGAGACGCCGCGCAACCTGATGGGCTTCAAGGACGGCACGATGAACCCGCCGATGTCCGATCCGGCCGCGATGAACGAATTCGTGTGGGCCGGCAGCGAAGGCCCCGCGTGGATGAACGGCGGCACCTACACGGTCGTGCGCCGGATCCGCATCACGCTCGAGCACTGGGACAACACGGAGCTCGGCTTCCAGGAACAGGTGGTGGGCCGCCACAAGTACAGCGGCGCGCCGCTCGGCCAGAAGCACGAGTTCGAGCCGCTCGATCTCGACGCGGTCGACAAGGACGGCAACGCCGTGATCCCCGACAACTCGCACGCGCGCCTCGCGTCGCCGCAGCTGAACAACGGCGCGCAGATCCTGCGCCGCGCGTATTCGTACAACGACAGCACGAACTTCTACATCGAGCGCTGGCCGCCGTGGCGCCAACAGACCGAGTACGACGCGGGGCTGATGTTCGTCGCGCACCAGCGCGATCCGCGCAAGGGCTTCATCCCGATCAACGAGAAGCTCTCGAAGCTGGACATCATGAACCAGTACACGACGCACGTCGGCAGCGCGATCTTCGCGTGCCCGCCGGGCGCGCAACCTGGTTCGTATATCGGCGCCGCGCTGTTCGACGCCTAGTTCGACGATTATGCAGGCCGGTGCGCCGGCCTTTCAGGATCCATCACCGATTACCGACATGAAGCTCTCGCCCATCAGCCGCCCCGTGCGACACCTCTTCTCCGCGGCCGCCGCCGCGCTCATGCTCGCCAGCGTGCTGCACGTGACACCCGCGCATGCGGCCACGCTCACGCTGTACAACGCGCAACACGAGCAGGTCGTGAACCAGCTCGTCAAGGACTTCGAAGCACAGTCCGGCATCAGCGTGAAGGTGCGTTCGGGCGAAGGCCCGGCGCTCGCCGCGCAGCTCGTCGCCGAAGGCGAGCGCACGCCGGCCGACGTCTACTTCACCGAGAATTCGCCGGAACTCGTGCTGCTCGACCACAAGGGCCTGCTCGCGAAGGTCGACGCCGATACGCAGAAGGCCGTGCCCGCGCGCTTCAACGCGACCGACGGCAACTGGCAAGGCGTGCTCGCGCGCGAAAGCGTGATGATCTACAACACCGCGAAGCTGCAGCCGCAGCAACTGCCTGCGTCGCTGCTCGATCTCGCGAAGCCGGAATGGAAGGGCAAGATCGGCATCGCGCCGAGCGACGCCGATTTCCTGCCGCTCGTGAGCGCGGTGCTCGCGCTGCACGGCGAAGCCACGACGCTGCAATGGCTGAAGGGCCTGAAGACCAACGCGCAGATCTTCGACGACGAGGAAGGCGTGACCGCGGCCGTCAACCGCGGCGGCGTCGTCACCGGCATCGTCAACAACTACTACTGGGATCGTCTGCATGCCGAACTCGGCGACAAGTCGACGAAGAGCGCGATCCACCACTTCATGCATGGCGACGTCGGCGGCACCGTCAACGTGTCGGGCGCCGCGGTGCTGAAGGCGTCGAAGCACCAGCCGGAAGCGCAGAAGTTCGTCGCGTATCTCGTCAGCGAGCGCGCGCAAAAGCTGATGGCGACGAGCCATGTGAGCTTCGAATATCCGCTGCATCCGGGCGTGGCGCCCGATCCGATCCTGAAGCCGTTCAGCGAACTGAGCCCGCCGTCGCTGTCGTTCGAACAACTCGGCGACGACAGCCAGGCCGGCAAGCTGCTGCGTCAGGCCGGCCTGCTCTGAGCATGCACGACGCCGTTCCCGCCGCC
>NZ_JAAGPL010000162.1:0-238 GCF_017104785.1 Burkholderia sp. Ac-20353
TAATTAAAAAAAAAAAATGAAGTAATTACCCAGTTCGTCCTTACCGAAAACACACAGACTCAGCCAGGCCTACCCCTTGAGTACGTCTATCATGTCGACACGACACCTCATCTCCAGTTCGATCACACCCTGCCACACCGCAACGCACTTCACTTCGTCGCTCTCCAGATCGGCGTGCGTCATTGCTCTACACACCATCACGTATCGTACATCACGTCGTTCACCCAATGTTCGCTGT
>NZ_JAAGPL010000163.1:0-19936 GCF_017104785.1 Burkholderia sp. Ac-20353
CTCGCCGCGCTCGATCGTGCGGCGAAGCTCGGCGGCGTGCGCGGGCCGTATGCGCTGCAGGCGGCGCTCGCGGCCTGTCATGCGCGTGCGCGGCACGCGTCGGAGACCGACTGGGCGCAGATCGTCGCGCTGTACGACGCGCTCGCGGAAGTCGCGCCGTCGCCCGTCGTCGAGCTGAACCGCGCGGTCGCGGTCGGGATGGCGTTCGGGCCGGCCGCGGGGCTCGAACTCGTCGATGCACTGCGCGACGATCCGGCGCTCGCACGCTATCACTGGCTGCCGAGCGTGCGGGGCGACCTGCTCGCGAAGCTCGGACGCGCTGACGACGCGAAGGCCGAATTCCGCCGCGCCGCCGAGCTGACCCACAACGCGCGGGAGCGCGAATTGCTGCTGAAGCGCGCGGCCGACGCGTGAGCAGGGCCGCCGCCCGGCTATCGCGCGGATTGAAAATGCCTATTGGGGGATGCGTGCGCGAACGCCTAGATTAAAGAGCACGATGCTGGCGTACCGCGTGCATCGTTCCCCACATATCCACGGTCGGCTCGGCGCTCGGCCGCGCCGACATGCACGGAGGCGCAGATGGCTCAACTCAAGGGCAGCAAAACCGAAGAGAACCTGAAGTATGCGTTTGCGGGCGAATCGCAGGCGAACCGCCGCTACCTGTATTTCGCGTCGAAGGCCGACGTCGAAGGGCAGAACGACGTCGCCGCGCTGTTCCGCTCGACCGCCGAAGGCGAAACCGGTCACGCGCACGGCCATCTCGAGTATCTCGAAGCGGTCGGCGATCCGGCGACGGGCCTGCCGTTCGGCAACTCGCGGCTGAATCTCGAATCGGCGATCGCCGGCGAGACGCACGAGTACACCGACATGTATCCGGGCATGGCGAAGACCGCCCGCGAAGAAGGCTTCGACGAAATCGCGAACTGGTTCGAGACGCTCGCAAAGGCCGAGCGCAGCCACGCGAACCGCTATATAAAAGCGCTCGACGCACTCGTCGACTGACCCGAGCGGCCGGCGCGCGCACCGCGCTGCGTCGGCAGTTCGCCGGCCGTTCGCCGTTCAACGCCACGCCGCCACGCCGCCGCTCGCGCAACCGGTGCGGCGGCGTAGCGGGCGGATGCGTGCGCATTCCCGTCAAGCTGGAGCATCCCATGCCCCACAAGGAAGGCAGTCTCGAAGCCCCGACCCGGCATCCGCTCGACTGGCAGTCCGACGCGTTCTACGACCAGGATGCGATCGACGCCGAGATGGCCCGCGTGTTCGACATCTGCGCGGGGTGCCGGCGCTGCGTGTCGCTGTGCGGCGCGTTCCCGACGCTGTTCGACCTCGTCGACGAGACGCCGACGGGCGAAGCGCATGAAGTGCCGAAGGACGCATTCGGCAAGGTCGTCGACCAGTGCTATCTGTGCGACCTCTGCTACATGACGAAATGCCCGTACGTGCCGCCGCATCCATGGAACGTCGATTTCCCGCACCTGATGCTGCGCGGCAAGGCGGCGCGCTATCAGCGCGGCGACGTGAAGCTGCGCGACAAGGTGTTGTCGAACACCGATGCGCTCGGCCATTTCGCGGGCATCCCGATCGTCACGCAGGCGGTCAACGCGGTGAACCGCACACCGCCCGCGCGCCACGCGCTGGAGGCGGCGCTCGGCGTCGACCGCGATGCGTGGCTGCCGGAATTCGCGCCGCGCAAGTTCCGGCGCGCGGCGCAGCGTTCGGACGGCCATCCGGTGCGTGACGGCGAGCGCACGCCCGGCAAGGTCGCGATCTACGCGACCTGCTACGTGAACTTCAACGAACCGGGCATCGGCCATGACCTGCTCGCGATCCTCGCGCACAACGACATTCCGTACGAGCTCGTGACGAGCGAGGCGTGCTGCGGAATGCCGCTGCTCGAACAGGGCAACCTCGCGGGCGTCGCCGCGAAGAAGGCGCGCAATATTCCGGTGCTCGAGCGCTACGCGCGCGACGGCTACGCGCTGATCGGCGCGATCCCGAGCTGCGTGCTGATGTACAAGAGCGAGCTGCCGCTGATGTTCCCCGGCGACGAAGCGGTGCGCGCGGTCGCCGACGCGTTCTGGGATCCGTTCGAATACGTGATCGCGCGGCATCGCGACGGGCTGCTGAAGACGGACTTCAAGACCGGCCTCGGCACCGTGTCGTATCACGTGCCGTGTCATGCGCGCGTGCAGAACATCGGCCGCAAGACCGCTGACGTGCTGTCGCTCGTGCCCGACACGCGCGTGAACGTCGTCGAGCGCTGCTCGGGCCATGCGGGCACGTTCGGCGTGAAGAAGGAATTCCACGCGGACGCGATGCGGATCGGCGGGCCGGTGTTCAAGGCGATGGCGGAGCCGAAGCCGGACTTCGTATCGTCCGACTGCGCGCTTGCGGGCCATCACATCGTGCAGGGCATCGGCGAGGCGGGGCTCGGCGAACCGCCGCTAGCGCATCCGCTCACGCTGCTGCGCCGCGCGTACGGCATCTGATCGACTCACGCAAAGGATCTTCCATGACGCTCACCCGCGACTCCCTGTTGACGCTCGAAGCCTACGCGAAGATCCGCAGGGCCGAACATGCACGGCTCATCGAGCACAAGCGGCGGCGTGCGGTGCAGCTCGGCAATCACCTGCGCTTCCTGTTCGAGGACGAGACGACGATCCGTTACCAGATCCAGGAAATGCTGCACATCGAGAAGATCTTCGACGAAGCCGGCATCGACGGCGAGCTGGAAGCGTATCTGCCGCTGGTGCCAGACGGCACCAACCTGAAGGCGACGATGCAGATCGAATACGAGCACGAGGCCGAGCGGCGCGCGGCGCTCGGGCGGCTGATCGGCGTCGAGGATCGCGTGTACCTGCAGGTCGACGGCCACGAACCGGTCTATGCGATCGCGGACGAGGATCTCGATCGCGAGACGGACGTGAAGACCTCGGCCGTGCATTTCGTGCGTTTCGAGCTGAGCGCGCCGATGCGCGCGGCGCTGAAGCAGGGCGCCGCATTGTCGATCGGCTGCGATCATCCGGGCTACGCGGTGCCGCCGCAGCGCATCGATACCGACGTCGCCGCGTCGCTCGCCGGCGATCTGCAATAGCAGCTGTGCAATAGCGGCAATAAAAGTCGTACGCCACACGAATCTTTTTCTTCTGCAGAACGACGTAATGGCCGCGTGCCGCGCTGCTCCGATCGACGGCGATTGATCAGGATCAAACGAATCGAAAAAAAGCAGGGTCGCATGTTCGCGGCGACGCGGGCTGCGTGATCATCACATTTCCGTTCACATCCCCGCTGCACATCGTCTCGTGCGCGACTATTGCAGAAGTCCTGCAGTGCTCGCGCGCATCGTTTGCATTTCTGCAACGGCGCATGCGCGGTCACACGCCTGTCATCGTCCGGCGACAAACAATAAAAAGATTGTGCAAGGAGAAAAGTCGAGTGAAAGAATTTGAACGAATTACCGATTGATAAATATCTCGTTACGCATTTATCCCTGATTTACCGATTTTCGACTGTTGAACCGGAGAATGTTACTGGTGAGGGTCGGAACGTTTTTCCGGGCCGTCCGGCGGGCATCTGCAGGAAATGCCGAAAAGCCCCGCCAGACGGGGCTTAGCAGCCACGCGTATAAAGTTCGCGTAAAAAAATTCAAGCATAAAAGGATTGCGCATCCTTGGCATGATGTTTCATTACGTAACATAAAGTCATTGTCATATTGAGATAAACCCTAGGGATGGTATGCTTCGTGCACAAAAATTCCCACATTGGAGTGAGACCGGATTTGTGCGTCATTACCGGGAATGTCGGCACTGCCTTTGTGCGTGTCGCGACCGAATGCACAACCGGATAACCATAATGTGCAACCTGGCCGCCCCGCGACTCGTTCGCGACGGCGCCGCCAATCGCAGCCCGGCCTGGCTGCGTGGAGAGATCTACTATGTTCTTCGATGAGCTAAACGATGAAGAGTGGGTTCGTCTTTCAACGCTGATCGCCGATGAACCGATTCGGCTGAATCGGCGTGGTCGACCACGTGCGGAACCGCGTGTCGTCGCCAATGCGGTGCTGTGGATCCTGACGACCGGAGAGGCGTGGTCCAAGCTGCCCGGCCGCTATCCGTCCGGGCCCACGTGCCGTCGCCGCTATGAAGAGTGGCTCGCGAACGGCACGCTGTTGCAGATGATCGACATGCTGATGCAGTTCAGCGGGCGCACGTTCGCGTATGTTCCGCCGCCGCCGGTGCCGGTGGTATCGGTGCGCCATGCGGAACCGGCGGCCGAGAACGATCGCCTGCGCGGTGTGTTCTGGCAGAACCCCGAATCGTGGCAATTGCCGCAATTGTCTGCCAGTCAGGCAAACGTTTGGCATCGCGACGATGCGATGCTTTCCGTGACGTCGCGCAGCGAAACGAGCGTGTCGGCGCAGCCGTCGTTTGCGGTGCCCGGCGCGCAGGCCGCGTCGGAGATGCGGCCTGCGCGTGCGTCCACGACGAGCTTCGCGGCGTCCGAACCGCAGGTCGACGAGTATCGCGGCTACACGATCCACGGCATTGCGCAGCCGGTGCAGAACCTGATGTACCGCGCGTGGGCGGAGATCACGCAGGACGAGCGACGCGTCGAGCGTTCCGGCCTGATCGGCCCGCGTTGCACGGATCCCGAGGAAGCGGAGCAGTTCGCGCTCGACTGGGCGCGGCAGTGGATCGACCGGCATGGTGCGAGCGACGAACCGGTGCGTGCGTCGGACAATGCGCCGGTGCTGTCCGTGCTCGCGCGCGCGGAATCGGACATCCAGCGCTTCATCGCGCAGCGTCGCAACGCGTCGCTCGCGGACGGCCGCAACGATCCGGTGCAGGCCGACCGCAGCGACTTCGCGTATCGGGTGGGTTGAGTCGAACGCGCGGCGCATCATCGCGCGCCGCGCCGGTCGAAAAGAAAGGGCGCCGTCGGTCTGACGGCGCCCTTCGTTCATGCGGATGTCACTGCCGGGATGTCATTGCCCGGGCGTTACTGCCCGGACGTTACTACCTGAATGTCACTGCCGGCCGTAGGTATCGTCGAAGCGCACGATGTCGTCTTCGCCGAGATACGAGCCCGACTGCACTTCAATGAGTTCGAGCGGCATCTTGCCCGGGTTCTCGAGGCGATGCGACACGCCGAGCGGGATGTACGTCGATTCGTTTTCCGACAGCAGGAAGGTTTCCTCGCCGCGCGTGATGCGCGCGGTGCCGCGCACGACGATCCAGTGCTCGGCGCGATGGTGATGCATCTGCAGCGACAGCCGCGCGCCGGGCTTCACGACGATACGCTTCACCTGGAACCGCTCGCCCATGTCGACCGAGTCGTAATGGCCCCACGGGCGATGCACCTTGCGGTGATCGGTCGCTTCCGCGCCGCGTTCCGCCTTGATGCGGCCGACGATCTTCTTCACGTCCTGCACGCGCGACTTGTCGGCGACGAGCACCGCGTCGGGCGTCTCGACGACGACGAGGTTCTGCGTGCCGACGCACGCGACGAGCCGGCCTTCCGAATGCGCGAACGTCGATTCGGCGTCCTCGAACAGCACGTGGCCGCGGCCGACGTTCTCGGCGTTATCCTTCGGCAGGATCTGCCAGATCGCGTCCCACGAGCCGACGTCCGACCAGCCCGCGTCGAGCGGCACGACGACACTCTCGCACACCGACGGCAGGCTCGCGAGCGGCTCCATCACCGCGTAGTCGATCGAGTTCGACGGCGACGCGGCGAACGCGTCGCGATCGACGCGGAAGAAATCGCCGTCGGTCTTGCCTTGCGCGATCGCCTGTTCGCAGGCCGCGTGGATCGCCGGTTCGAAATGGCGGATCGCATTCAGCCACACCGACGCGCGGACGATGAAGATGCCGCTGTTCCACCAGTATTCGCCGGACGCGACATATTGCTGCGCGAGTTCGAGATGCGGTTTTTCGACGAAGCGGTCGAGGCGCCGTACGTCGAGGTTGCCGGTTGCGGTGGCGCCGAGCGGGCTGCCGACGCGGATATAGCCATAGCCGGTTTCCGCGCGGTTCGGCACGATGCCCATCGTCGCGATCTTGCCTTGCGCCGCGCACTGCACGCCGGCGGCCACGGCCGCATGAAAGCGCGGCAGGTCGGCGACCGCGTGGTCGGCGGGCATCACGGTCATTACCGCGTCGCCGCCGTCGGCCACGATGCGCAGCGCGGCGAGCGTCAGCGCGGGCGCGGTGTCGCGGCCGAGCGGCTCGAGCATGATCGTCGCGCGCTTGCCGGCGATGCGCAGCTGTTCGGAGGTCGTGAAGCGATGATCCTCGCCGCAGACGATCAGCACGTCGTCGTTCAGCGGATGGCCGGACGACAGACCGTCGAGGCGGCACGCGGTCGATTGCAGCAGCGAATGATCGCCGAGCAGCCCGATCAGCTGCTTCGGATAGTGTTCGCGCGACATCGGCCACAGCCGCGTGCCGGAGCCACCGGCAAGGATCACCGGCTGCACCGCGACGCGCGAGCCTGCGGATGCGGCGGCGGAGGAAGATTGGCGCGTATCGGCTGCCACGGCCGGAGCATTCATGATGGCACTCCTCGAGTGATGTCAGTGCCTGTCGTTGTAGCATGAAGTAAATCGACAATAAAACCGGGCAATTCGCGCAATATTCGTTGCCTTATCGTCAGGGAAAATTTTCCGAGGCGCTCTGGCGGGTATCTTTCAGGTAAATAAAAAAATAAAAAATAATTCCGTGAATTCCCGTACAGCGCCCGCCAGTCAAGGCGGAGGGCGGGGTGTAACGAACCTGAAACCATCGATATTTCTTGCAACTTCGGGAAAACATGCCGATATAAATACCCGGTTGCGCGGCAAGAATTTCCGATTAATTTTCGAAATACTTGTAGCTTGCCGGAGGTATTTTCTTCCCGGTTCAATAGCGGTCATGCAACGTTTGAATCGAATGCGCGGCACGGGCTGCGCAAGGAGCAGTTCGGCAAACGCCTGTCCAAAGAGGAAGCGAACATGTTGAGCGTGCTGGCGAGAGTCATCGACATCGCGATGGTCGTAATGGGGGGCCTGATCGCCGCTGCGCTGCACGGCGGGCGCATCGTCTGGCTCGACGACCTGCAACGCACGATGGTGCTGTTCGATTGCCTGCTTGTCGTCGTGTTTTTTCCCGCGCTCGGGATCTACCAGTCGTGGCGCGGCAAGCGGCTCGTCGCGCTGATGGGGCGCGTCGCGTTCGCGTGGCTCGCGGTCGAGCTCGCGGGCATCCTGATGAGCTTCAGTTTTCACCAGTCGGGCGACCTGTCGCGGCTGTGGCTCGGCTACTGGGCGGTCGCGACGATGGCGCTGCTCGCGGGCTCGAAGGCGTGCGTGCACGTCGTGCTGCGGCAGCTCCGGCGCGGCGGCTACAACCTGAAGGCGGTCGCGATCGTCGGCGGCACGCCCGCGGCGCGGCGGCTGATCGCGCAGATGCGCGCCCGGCCGGAAGCGGGCTTCAACCCGGTGTGCGTGTATGACGAAGACGCGGCGACCACCGACGTCGCGCTCGACGACGTGCGGATCGAGCGGCAGTTCGACTCGCTCGTGTGGCTCGTGAGGAGCCGCGCGATCCGCGAGCTGTGGCTCACGCTGCCGATCGCGGAGGAGCGCCGGATTCACCAGCTCGTCACGGTGTTCCGCCACGACTTCGTGAACATCCGCTTCATCCCGGACGTGCGCAGCCTGTCGTTCTTCAACCAGGAAGTCGTCGAGGTGCTCGGCGTGCCGGCGATCAATCTCGCGGCGTCGCCGATCACCGACGTGCGGATCCTGCCGAAGTTCGTGTTCGACCGGCTGTTCGCGCTGGCGGCGCTGACGGCGCTTGCGCCGGTGATGTTCGCGATCGCGTGCCTGATCAAGATCACGTCGCATGGGCCCGTGTTCTTCCGGCAGAAGCGCAAGGGCATCGACGGTCACGAGTTCGAGATTTACAAGTTCCGCTCGATGAAGGTGCACCAGGAAGCGGCGGGCAAGGTCACGCAGGCGACGAAGAACGATTCGCGCGTGACGCCGGTCGGCCGGTTCCTGCGCCGCACGAGCCTCGACGAGCTGCCGCAGTTCATCAACGTGCTGAAGGGCGAGATGTCCGTCGTCGGCCCGCGCCCGCATGCGCTCGCGCACGACGACATCTACAAGGATCTGGTCAAGGGCTACATGTTCCGCTACCGGATCAAGCCGGGCATCACGGGCTGGGCGCAGGTCAACGGCTTTCGCGGCGAGACCGACCAGGTCGAGAAGATGATGGGGCGCGTGAAGCTCGATCTCTATTACATGCAGAACTGGTCGTTCTGGCTCGACATCAAGATCGTCGCGCTGACGCTGTGGAAAGGCTTCGCCGGCAGCAACGCGTACTGAATACCGAAAGCAGCCTCTGCTTTCTCCGAATTTCGAATCACTGGTCAAGGGGTCCGACACATCATGAATCTGACTATCATCGGCAGCGGTTACGTAGGGCTCGTCACCGGCGCATGCCTCGCCGACATCGGGCACGACGTGTTCTGTCTCGACGTCGATCAGAATAAGATCGACATCCTGAACAATGGCGGCGTGCCGATCCACGAGCCGGGCCTCAAGGAAATCATCGCGCGCAACCGCTCCGCGGGCCGCCTGCGCTTCTCGACCGACGTCGACGCCGCGGTCGCGCACGGCGACGTGCAGTTCATCGCGGTCGGCACGCCGCCCGACGAGGACGGCTCCGCCGACCTGCAGTACGTGCTCGCCGCCGCGCGCAACATCGGCCGCTACATGACCGGCTTCAAGGTGATCGTCGACAAGTCGACGGTGCCCGTCGGCACCGCCGAGCGCGTGCGCGCGGCCGTCGCCGACGAGCTCGCGAAGCGCGGCGACGCCCAGATGTTCTCGGTCGTGTCGAATCCGGAATTCCTGAAGGAAGGCGCGGCAGTGGACGATTTCACGCGGCCGGACCGCATCGTGATCGGCTGCGACGACGACGTGCCCGGCGAGCGCGCACGCGAGCTGATGAAGAAGCTCTACGCGCCGTTCAACCGCAACCACGAGCGCACGCTGTACATGGACGTGCGCTCGGCCGAATTCACGAAATACGCGGCGAACGCGATGCTCGCGACCCGCATCTCGTTCATGAACGAGCTCGCGAACCTTGCGGACCGCTTCGGCGCGGACATCGAAGCGGTGCGGCGCGGGATCGGCTCCGATCCGCGCATCGGCTATCACTTCCTGTACGCGGGCTGCGGCTACGGCGGCTCGTGCTTCCCGAAGGACGTCGAGGCGCTGATCCGTACCGCGGACGAGCACGGCCAGTCGCTGCGGATCCTGAAGGCGGTGTCGTCGGTCAACGCGACGCAAAAGCGCGTGCTCGCCGACAAGATCGTCGCGCGCTTCGGCGAGGACCTGACGGGCCGCACGTTCGGTATCTGGGGCCTGGCGTTCAAGCCGAACACCGACGACATGCGCGAGGCGCCGAGCCGCGCGCTGATCGCCGAGCTGCTGTCGCGCGGCGCGCGCGT
Source organism: Burkholderia sp. Ac-20353 (assembly GCF_017104785.1). Lineage (NCBI taxonomy): Bacteria > Pseudomonadati > Pseudomonadota > Betaproteobacteria > Burkholderiales > Burkholderiaceae > Burkholderia > Burkholderia sp. Ac-20353. Next base: position 9,499 of record NZ_JAAGPL010000163.1, read on the forward strand.
CACCGCGTACGATCCGGTCGCACAGCACGAGGCGCAGCGCGTGATCGCGCTCGATCTCGCGAACCACCCGAGCTGGCTCGAGCGCCTCACGTATACGGACGACGAGTCGCAGGCCGCACGCGACGCCGACGCGCTTGTGATCGTCACCGAATGGAAGGTATTCAAGAGCCCGGACTTCACCGCGCTCGGCCGGCTGTGGAAATCGCCCGTGATCTTCGACGGGCGCAACCTGTACGAGCCGGAAACGATGAGCGAGCACGGCATCGAATACCACCCGATCGGCCGCCCGGGCTCGCGCCAGGCGGTGGCTGCACGAATTCCGGGAGCCGCGCGCGCAAACGCGTGAGGCCCCGCTATACGCCATGTTCCGAAACATCCTGATCGTCTGTCACGCGAACGTCTGCCGCAGCCCGGCGGCGGAGCTGCTGTTCAAGGCGCACGCCGCGGTGCGCGGCGGGCCGCGCGTGACATTCCACTCGGCAGGCGTCGATGCGAACGTCGGCGACGGCATCGATCCGATGATGCGCCGGCTGCTCGCGGAGCGCGGCGTCGATGCGACGCCGCACCGCTCGCGACGCCTGTCCCGCAAGATCGTGCGCGACGCCGACCTGATTCTCGTCAGCGAGCGCCCGCAGATCGCGGCGGTCGAGTCCGTCGACCCGTTCGCACGCGGCAAGGTGCACCTGCTAGGAAAGTGGGAGGGCGCCGAAATCGCCGATCCGCATGGCGGCCCCGAGGCCGACTATCGCGAGAGCTACACACTGATCGAACGACTGGTTCAAGGATGGCTGCAAAGACTATGCTGATTCGCTCGATGCGCCCTGTGGCGCTTTCCCTTGCGCTGACGACTTTTCTGTCAGCCTGCGCGACCGCGCCCGGCAACTACCTCGACAGCTCGCGCCTGAAGGACGAAGGTCCGACGCAGCAGGCCGAGACCTACCCGGTCCATTACATCGACGCCAAGCTGATCATGGACCAGCTCCAGCAACAGCAGCAGATGGCGCACCCGTTGCCGCCGTCGCGCTACACGGATCCGTCGCAGTACGTGTATCACGTCGGGCCGCAGGACATCCTCGGCGTGACCGTGTGGGACCACCCCGAGCTGACGACGCCGCAAGGCCAGTCGTTCTCGAGCGGCGGCAACACGACGCAGACGGTCGCCGGCGCGCTGCAGGCGCCGTATACGACGGCGCTGCCGGGCCAGGCCGATCCATATGGCCAGACCGTCGCCGCCGACGGCACGATCTATTTCCCGTTCGTCGGCCGCATCCGCGCGGCGGGCAAGACGATCGCGCAGATCCGCGACGAGCTGGCCACGAGCCTCGCGCGCTACGTGAAGAACCCGCAGATCGACGTGCGCGTGCTGTCGTACCGCAGCCAGAAGGTGCAGGTGACGGGCGAAGTGAAGCAGCCGGGCCCGCTCGCAGTGAGCGATGTGCCGCTCACGCTCGTCGACGCGATCTCGCGCTCGGGCGGCTCGACCTCCGACGCCGACCTGCAGCGCGTGCGCCTGACGCGCGACGGCAAGCTCTACACGCTCGACGCGCACGGCGTGCTCGACCGCGGCGACGTGAAGCAGAACGTAATGCTGCAGCAGGGCGACATCATCAACGTGCCGGACCGCAGCGACAGCCGCGTGTTCATCATGGGCGAAGTCAAGACGCCGGTCGCGATCCCGATGCTGAAGGGCAGGCTGACGATGGCCGATGCGCTGACGTCGGGCGGCGGCATCCTCGACACGGATGCGAATCCGCGCAAGGTCTACGTGATGCGCGGGATGCGCGACAACCCGACCAAACCGGAAGTGTTCCGCCTCGACATGACGCAGCCTGATGCGTTGATGCTGTCGAGCCGCTTCCAGCTGCAACCGCTCGATGTCGTGTACGTCGACACCGCGGGTTCGGTGCAGTTCAACCGCGTGCTGCAGCAGGTGCTGCCGACGATTCAGACGATCTTCTTCATGAGGCAGATCACGCGTTGATGAACCGCCGGGGCGGCGATCCCGCCCCGGCACCACTCAAGCGGGAACACATGGTGAACACGCAAGCGAAACAATCCTACGCGGGCCTGACCGCGAAGACCGAGGAAGAGGACGTCGTACTCGGCCAGCTGATCCAGGTCATCTTCGACGATATCTGGCTGCTGCTCGGCATCGCGGTGACGGTCGTCGCGCTCGCCGGCCTGTACTGCTTCATTGCGAAGCCGGTGTACCAGGCCGACGTGCACGTGCGGGTCGAGGGCAACGACAACACGACCCAGGCGCTGACGCAGACGCAGACGGGCGCGATGATCAACAGCGGCCCGCAGCAGGCGCCGACCGATGCCGAAATCGAGATCATCAAGAGCCGCGGCGTCGTCGCTCCCGTCGTCGAGCAGTTCAAGCTGAATTTCTCGGCGATGCCGAAGACCCTTCCGGTGCTCGGCAGCCTGGCCGCGCGCCTCGCGACGCCGGGTCATCCGGCGAAGGCGTGGCTCGGCCTGCAGTCGTACGCATGGGGCGGCGAGATCGCCGACATCGACACGATCAATGTCGTGCCTGCACTCGAAGGCAAGAAGCTGACGCTGACCGCCGGCCCGAACGATACCTATTCGCTCGCCGACGAGAACGGCGGGCGGATCCTGACCGGCCGCGTCGGCGAATCCGAGCAGGGCGGCGGCGTGACGATCCAGGTGTCGAAGCTGGCCGCGCGTCCGGGCACGCAGTTCACGGTGGTCCGGTACAACGATCTCGACGCGATCACCGGCTTCCAGTCGGGTATCCAGGTGAGCGAGCAGGGCAAGCAGACGGGCGTCGTGCAGATCTCGCTCGAAGGCAAGGATCCGGAGCAGACCGCGGCGATCGCCAACGCGCTCGCGCAGTCGTACCTGAACCAGCACGTGGTCGCGAAGCAGGCGGAGGCGACCAAGATGCTCGACTTCCTGAAGGGCGAGGAACCGCGCCTGAAGGCCGACCTCGAGCGCGCGGAAGCCGCGCTGACGCAATACCAGCGCACGTCGGGCTCGATCAACGCGAGCGACGAGGCGAAGGTCTACCTCGAAGGCAGCGTGCAGTACGAACAGCAGATCGCCGCGCAGCGTCTGCAGCTCGCATCGCTCGCGCAGCGCTTCACCGATTCGCATCCGCTCGTGATCGCCGCGAAGCAGCAGCTCGGCGAACTGCAGGCCGAGAAGGACAAGTTCGCGAACCGCTTCCGCAGCCTGCCGGCGACCGAAGTGAAGGCCGTGCAGCTGCAGCGCGACGCGAAGGTTGCCGAGGACATCTACGTGCTGCTGCTGAACCGCGTGCAGGAGCTGTCGGTGCAGAAGGCCGGCACGGGCGGCAACATCCACCTCGTCGACTCGGCGCTGCGTCCGGGCGACCCGGTCAAGCCGAAGAAGGTGCTGATCCTGTCGGCGGCCGTGTTCCTCGGGCTGATCCTCGGCACGGGTGTCGTATTCCTGCGCCGCAACATGTTCCAGGGCCTCGAAGATCCGGACCGCATCGAGCGCACGTTCAACCTGCCGCTGTACGGGCTCGTGCCGCAGAGCGCCGAGCAGGTGCGCCTCGACGCGGCGGCCGAGAAGAGCGGCAACCGCACCCGCCCGATCCTCGCGAGCCTGCGTCCGAAGGACCCGAGCATCGAGAGCCTGCGCAGCCTGCGTACCGCGATGCAGTTCGCGCTGATGGACGCAAAGAGCCGCGTGATCGTGCTGACCGGCCCGACGCCGGGGATCGGCAAGAGCTTCCTGACGGTCAACCTCGCGGTGCTGCTCGCGCACTCCGGCAAGCGCGTGCTGCTGATCGACGCGGACATGCGCCGCGGCGTGCTCGACCGCTACTTCGGGCTCACCGCGCAGCCGGGCCTGTCCGAACTGCTGAGCGACCAGTCGGCGCTCGAGGAGGCCGTGCGCGAAACGCCGGTGCCGGGCCTGTCGTTCATCGCGGCCGGCACGCGCCCGCCGAACCCGTCGGAGCTGCTGATGTCGACGCGCCTGCCGCAATACCTCGAGGGCCTCGGCAAGCGCTACGACGTGGTGCTGATCGATTCGCCGCCGGTGCTCGCGGTGACCGACGCGACGATCATCGGCCGGATGGCGGGCGCGACGTTCATGGTGCTGCGCTCGGGCATGCATACCGAAGGCGAGATCGCCGATGCACTCAAGCGGCTGCGCACCGCGGGTGTCGACCTGGAAGGCGGCATCTTCAACGGCGTGCCGCCGAAGACGCGCGGCTACGGCCGCGGTTATGCGGCTGTCCATGAATACCTGAGCGCCTGACGGCTTCGAGAGAGGACTGGAGAACCAACAATGAAGATTTCCGTGCTCGTTCCGACCTACCGGCGTCCCGCCGACCTCGCGCGCTGCCTGCTGGCGCTGCAGCGTCAGCAGCGCTTGCCCGACGAAGTGATCGTCGTCGCGCGCCCGGAAGACGATGCGACGCACGAGCGCCTCGCCGATCCGTCCGTCGGCGGCATGCTGCCGCTGCGCATCGTGCCGGTCGACGTGCCGGGGCAGGTCGCCGCGCTGAACAAGGGGCTCGACTCGGCGCGCGGCGACATCGTCGCGATCACCGACGACGATGCGGCGCCGCATCGCGACTGGCTCGCACGCATCGAGTCCGCGTTTGCCGCCGATCCGCGCGTCGGTGCGGTCGGTGGACGCGACTGGGTGCACGAGAAGGGCCGCGTGCTCGACGAATCGCGCGAGCTGGTCGGCCAGCTGACCGCGTCCGGCAAGATCATCGGCAATCACCACCTCGGCGTCGGCGGCGCGCGCGAGGTCGACATGCTGAAGGGCGCGAACATGAGCTACCGGCGCGCGGCGATCGAACGGCTGCGTTTCGACACGCGGCTGCGTGGCGCGGGGGCGCAGGTGCATAACGACATGGCGTTCAGCATGGGCGTGAAGCGCGCGGGCTGGAAGCTCGTGTACGACCCGCTCGTCGCCGTCGATCACTACCCGGCCGAGCGCTTCGACGACAACCGGCGCGATGCGGCATCGCTGAACGCGGTCAGCAATTCCGCGTACAACCTGCATCTGATCCTGCGCGAGCATCTGCCGCCGCTGCGCCGCGAAATCGCGTGGTGGTGGTACACGGTCGTCGGCACGCGCGTGTATCCGGGCCTCGCGCACGTGGTGCTCGCGCTGCGCTCGGCCAACGGCGACAGCGTGCGCGAACACTGGCGCGCGGTGCGCCGCGGCGCCCGCGACGCCCGCCGCGCGAACCTTGCCTCCCACCGCGCGGCGATGCCGCCGGTGACGTCTTGAACGGGCTGCGCGCGTTTCGCGCGGCCACCCTCGGAGGGCTCGCATGACTGCCACGAAAGTGCACGTCCATCTGTTTTACGGCGCCGATCCGCGTACGTACCGGAAAGGCGACGACATCGGCTGCCTGTATGGCTATCACCACGCCGAATCCGACGAATTCAAACTGACCTATTCGCAGGACACGCGCGAGAACCGCATCGCCAGCATGGCGCGCCGCGCGCTGAAGGCCGCGCTCGGTTTCGACGTCGTCCACGCGTGGCGCAACCGCGCCGCGCTCATTAATACCGACGTGATCTGGACGCACACCGAGCAGGAGCACCTCGCCGCGTCGCTGATCCTGAAGCTCGCGGGCACGCGGGGCAAGCGGCCGCTGCTGCTCGCGCAGAGCGTGTGGCTGTACGACAAGTGGGCGAGCTTCGGCGCGCCGCGCCGCTGGCTGTATCGCAAGCTGCTCGCGCGCGCCGACGTGCTGACCACGCTCGCGCGCGACAACGCGGAGCTGTGCCGCCGCTATCTGCGTCGCGACGCGCTGTTCGTCTACTACGGGCTGAACACGCAGGATTTCCCGATCAGTGATCCTCAGCAGTGGCGGCCGAACCGGCCGCTGCGGATCGCGGCGATCGGCAACGACCGCGATCGCGACTGGCGGACCTTCCTCGCGGCATTCGGCGGCGACGACCGCTACGAAGTGCGGCTCGCGACGCGCCGCCGCGTGCCGCACGAATGGCACGCGCCGAACGTGAAGATCGGCTCGGCGTCGGGGCTCGCGAAGCAGCACGAGCTGTATGCGTGGGCCGACCTGATCGTCGTGCCGCTGCGGCCGAACTTCCACGCGTCGGGCATCACCGTGATGCTCGAGGCGGCGGCGGTCGGCAAGCCGATGATCGTGTCCGACGTCGGCGGGCTGCGCGATTACTTCCCGCTCGACACAGCCGCGTACGTGCCGCCGTTCGACGCGCAGGCGATGCGCCAGGCGGCCGACCGCTTCGTCGCCGAGCCGGGCGTTGCGCTCGCGTGCGCGCAAGCGGCGGCGACGCGCCTGCGCGAGCATGACCTGACGACGCAGGCATTCGCCGCGCAGCACGTGCGGATCACGCGCGACCTGCTGCGCCAGCGGCGCACGCCGGCGGCGGCGGACGTGTCGATGCCGCTCGCCGATTCCCGACCGTCGTCGTCGCAGTGAGCGTGGATGTCATGAGTACGTCGATTGCTGCTCCGTCCGCGCCATCTCGCTCGCGGGGCTGGTTCGCCGAACCGAAACACTGGGCCGGGCAGGCCGGGCTGTGGACGGTCACGGCCGCGCTGATTGCCGCGCACCAGGGCTCGGTGCTGACGCTCGCGTTCCCGGCGCTGTCGATCGCGGTGGGGCTGTGGCTGTATTTCAAGAGTCCGGCGCGCTACGTCGGCTTCATGTGGTGGGTGTGGTTCCTGAGCCCCGAGGTGCGGCGTCTCGCCGACTGGTCGAAGGGCGCGTATACGCCGACGAGCCTGATCCAGATCGCGCCGCTCGCGGTGACGATGATCGCGGGCCTCGGCCTCGTGCGGCATTACCGCGTGCTCGCGCAGCAGCGCGGGATTCCGGTGCTGCTGATCCTGTTCGGGCTTGCGTATGCGTACCTCGTCGGCATCGTGTCGAGCGGCGTGATGGCGGCGACCTACGACCTCGCGAACTGGGTGTACCCGGTGCTGATCGGCTTTCACATCATGGTCAACGCGCGCGACTATCCCGAGTACCGCGACGTGCTGCTGTCGACGTTCATGTGGGGCATGCTCGTGATGGGCGCGTACGGCGTCGTGCAGTACTTCGTGATGCCGCAGTGGGACGTGCTGTGGATGGTCGGCTCGCAGATGAGCTCGCAGGGCGAGCCCGTGCCGTACGGCGTGCGCGTGTTCAGCACGATGAACTCGTCGGGGCCGTTCGCGTTCGCGATGATGGGCGCGCTGGTGTTCGTGCTTGCGGCGCCGCAGAAGATCCGCTGGGTCGCGGGGGCGGCAGGCTTCCTGTCGTTCGCGCTGTGTCTCGTGCGCTCGACGTGGGGCGGCTGGGTGATCGCGCTCGCGATCCAGCTCGTGCAGTCGAGCAACCGCGTGCGGATGCGGATCCTCATCAGCGCGGTCGTGCTGGCCGGGCTGTGCGTGCCGCTCCTGACCGTCGGGCCGGTCGCCGACCGGCTCGGTGCGCGCCTGCAGTCGATCACGAACCTGAAGGACGACCGCAGCTACGACGATCGCAACAAGTTCTACGCGACCTTCGCGGAGACGGCGTTTACCGACGTCGCCGGGGAAGGGATGGGCGCGACGGGCGCGTCGACCAAGCTGTCGAGCGACAGCGGCGAGCTCGGCAAGTACGGCAGCTTCGACAGCGGCGTGATGAACGTGCCGTTCGTGCTCGGCTGGCCCGGCACGCTGCTCTATCTCGCGGGCATCGTGCTGCTGCTCGGCCGCACGCTGCGCGCGGCGTTCAAGCTGCGCAAGGACAAGTTCGTCGGCGCATGCCTGAGCCTGTGCCTGTCGGTGTTCGCGATGCTCGTGTTCACGAACTCGCTGATCGGCACGGGCGGGCTGCTGCTGTTCACCGCCATCTTTTCGATTCTATCCGCGGCGCACTGGCAAAAGGCCCGGCGCCAGACCGCCGCCGCATACTCACGGGGAGCCGAGCATTGAGAATCGCGATCGTCACGCATGTCGTGCGTCATAACGACGGGCAGGGCCGCGTCAACTACGAAATCGCCCGCGCGGCGCTGGCCGAGAACTACGAGGTGACGCTCGTCGCGTCGCATGTCGCGCCCGAGCTGCTGGCCGACCGCCGGGTGCGCTGGGTGCCCGTGAAGGTCGGGCGCTTCTGGCCGTCGAACCTCGTGAAGCAGCAGGTGTTCGCGCTGAAGAGCGCATGGTGGCTGCGCACGCATCGCGCCGAATACGACGTGCTGCATGTGAACGGCTTCATCTCGTGGATCAAGGCCGACGTGAACACCGCGCACTTCGTGCATGGCGGCTGGTTCAAGAGTCCGTACTACCCGTTCGGGCCGACGAAGGGGCTGTGGTCCGCGTATCAGTATGTCTATACTCGCGTGAACACCGCGCTCGAACGCTGGGCGTACCGGCGCTCGCGCGCGATCACCGCGGTGTCGCAGAAGGTCGCCGACGAGATCGGCGGGCTCGGCATCGACAGCCGCAAGATCAGCGTGATCTACAACGGCGTCGACGGCAGCGCATTCGCGCACGCGGCGCCCGATCGCGCGGCGTTCAAGCTGCCGGACGACGCGTTCCTGCTGCTGTTCGTCGGCGACCTGCGCACGCCGCGCAAGAATCTCGGCACGGTGCTGAAGGCGCTGACGAAGCTGCCGGAGAACGTGCATCTGGCGGTCGCGGGTTACCTGCCCGGCAGCCCGTATCCGGACGAGGCGCGCGCGCTCGGGCTCGACCGGCGCGTGCACTTCCTCGGGCTCGTCAAGAACATGCCGACGCTGATGCGCTCGGTCGACGCTTACGTGTTTCCGTCGCGCTACGAGGCGATGAGCCTGTCGCTGCTCGAGGCGATGGCGGCCGGCCTGCCGGTCGTCACCGCGCGCACGGCGGGCGGCGCCGAGATCATCACGCGCGAATGCGGGATCGTGCTGGACGACCCCGACGATCCGGCCGCGCTCGCGCAGGCGATCGCGTCGCTCGCGGCGTCGCGCGACACGTGCCGCGCAATGGGCGACGCGGCAAGCGAACTGATGACCCGATTCGGCTGGGCGCACATGGGCGCCCAGTACATCGCGCTTTACCGGCGCATCGGCCAACCCTCGCAGCCGAGCGCATTCCAGCGCGTCGAGCATGCGGTCACGCAGGAGCAAACGTGATGAATCAATCTTCCCGGCCGATCAAATCGTTGCAAATCGGCATGCACTGGTTCCCCGAACGCGCGGGCGGCCTCGACCGGATGTACTACTCGCTCGTCGGCGCGCTGCCGGGCGCGGGCGTCGCGGTGCGCGGGCTCGTCGCGGGCTCGGAGAAGGTCGCGAACGACACGGGCGGCGCGATCCGCGGCTTCGGTTCCGCTTCGGAGCCGCTCGCGCGCCGGATGCTGGCCGCGCGCCGCGCGTTGCGCGACGTGATCCGTACCGAACGGCCCGACGTGATCTCGTCGCATTTCGCGCTGTACACGTTCCCCGGTCTCGACGTCACGCGCGGGATTCCGCAGGTGTCGCATTTCCAGGGCCCGTGGGCTGACGAAAGCCAGGTCGAAGGCGCCGCGTCGCTCGGGCAGCGTGCGAAGCGCTATCTCGAGCAGGCCGTCTATGCGCGCTCGTCGCGGCTGATCGTGCTGTCGCAGGCGTTCGGCCAGATCCTGACGAACCGCTACGGCATCGATCCGGCGCGTGTGCGCGTGATCCCGGGCTGCGTCGACACCGCGCAGTTCGACACGCCGCTCACGCCCGGCGACGCGCGGCAACGGCTGCAACTGCCGCAGGACCGGCCGATCGTGCTGGCGGTGCGGCGGCTCGTGCGGCGGATGGGGCTCGAGGATCTGGTCGATGCGATCGGCCTCGTCAAGCGCCGCCACCCGGACGTGCTGCTGCTGATCGCAGGCAAGGGCAAGCTCGCCGAGGAACTGCAGCAGCGCATCGACGCGGCGGGGCTCCAGGACAACGTGAAGCTGCTCGGCTTCGTGCCCGACCAGCACCTCGCGGCGCTGTATCGCGCGGCGACGGTCAGCGTCGTGCCGACGGTCGCGCTCGAAGGCTTCGGCCTCATCACGGTCGAATCGCTCGCGTCCGGCACGCCGGTGCTCGTCACGCCGGTCGGCGGCCTGCCGGAGGCAGTGGCGGGGCTGTCCAGCGATCTCGTGCTGCCGTCGACGGGCGCGGATGCGATCGCGGACGGGCTCGGCGCCGTGCTGTCGGGCGCAATCGCGCTGCCCGACGAAGCCGCGTGCAAGCGCTATGCGCGCGACCACTTCGACAACGCGGTGATCGCGAGCCGGGTTGCCGACGTGTACGACGAGGCGATCCGCGCCAGCTGAGCGCACGACGCTCGGCCGGCGCGTACGCGCAGCGCGATTGGCACCACGATGGGCACCACGCTTGCGTCCGCGGTTAGCATCGGCAGGCCGCGCGGCCCTGACAGGCTGCGTCCGGCCCGCGCCGAGCGCCACCTGACCTCGCGGCGCGTTGCGCGGCGGGTGGGTGCGCGCCCGGACGTGCGC